>JAKLHX010000058.1 GCA_022709925.1 Candidatus Margulisiibacteriota bacterium | reverse complement strand
TGATCCGGGAAGGCCTTTTTCATGCGGGGCAGGATTGTGGGGATTTGCAGTGACCCATCTTGGTCAGGTATATCCATGCGGTTTTACAATAGATATCAACGAAGGAAAAATATTCTTAGCAGGCACCATAGATGAAAAGAACAGCCTTTTGGACATCTGGCTAAAGAGCCCCCTTCTATATGACTGGAGACATGCCGGAAAATCAGCCGCATGCCGATCCTGCGAGGACTATATGCACACCTGTTGGGGAGGCTGCATGGTCCAGGCATGGAATGCTCACGGCACATTGGATGCGCAAGACCCTTATTGTTTGAAGGGATTTCAGCAAAAAACCTAGATTCATTGAAATTTTCTTCGTTTTTAATCGATAGGTTAATGTAACCTTAATTTATTCTAAAAAGGAGAAAGACATTGGTCAATTTCAGAGCAGTACAGGGAAACGCCGTGTCAGCATTAAGGAGAGTGAATATATACGTCCCGAGAAGCGTAGTTAACAGCGCAGGAACAAGCGTAAGCTTAAGGTCCTTGATGAACGTCAGAGAAGGCGTCTGCGAAATGGCCCGCATGAGCGCGGAAAGGGACCTGGTTGTCGGCATGGGCGGCAACTGGAGCGGCGTAAAGGACGGAATAGTCGCGCTTAAAGCTTCCGGTTTCAGAGCAGCGACACTGACCCCTGAACAATGCCCCCTCATAGACCTTGCGACCGGAGAAGTCATTCCGCTCATAGGAGAAAAACTTTTAAAACCAAGCTGCGAAAAACCCATGCATCTTGCCACGTACATAGCAAGACCTGATGTGAAGTTCGTTTGTCATACGCATCCGACATATGCCACTGTTTTTGCAACACTTGGATATCCAATGGAACCGTTCACCCCTGATTTTGTAGCAGTATTAAAAACTGACAGAGCCATCCCCGTGTTCAAATATGTAGGCCCGGCAAGCGAAAACCTTGCAAAGGTAATAGTTGAGAACATAAAAATGAACAATGCGGTACTTATGGGCAATCATGGTTTGTTCACTGTCGGCGGAAATGCACTCGAAGCTTTTGACCGAACGCATTTGGTGGAAGTCCACGCAAAAATCCTTCTAGAAATGGCAAGTCTTGCAGCAAGTGAGGGGAAAGATCTGAGTCAAATGGATTACGCTCTACCTATGGAAGAGCGCCTCGCATTGCTTGGATCGGATTTTGAAAAATACAGGCAACAGCTCGCGGCGGGAGGACAATAGAAAATGGCATATACCACTAATCTTACGATCCCGGGGATGGCTGCCGGGAAATTTATCCCTAAGCACATACTGCCGCACTTGCCTGCGCCCGAGATAAAAAGGCTCTATTCCCCTGAATTATCCGACAGGCTTCAGGCGGTATCCAACATGTCCCGCATCTTAAATGCCCCTAACGTGCGTCCTGAAGGCAGCAGCCCCATGGGGAACCATTTTCATTCATGGGAATCCTGGGGACCGGGCTCGGCTTCCGCGCTCGCGGTATTCTCTGCAGCCAACAACTTACAAGTTACAGGGATCGTGGACCATTATTCTGTCAGAGGGTTCGGGGAATTCAGAGCAGCCTGTGATGCTCTTGGGGTCCTTTCGACATGCGGATATGAGATGCGATCACTGGTCAGGGATAAAATGATGTGCGGCGATGTGGACCTTTCAAAGACCGTTATAAATTCTCCTGGCAATCCGGGAGAAGCGTATATAGTATTCCACGGAGTTGTCCCCCGCCAAAACCAGTTCCTTGCCTTGGCACGCGCGGACAAGACGCAAAGATACAGGCAGGTAGTTGACAAGCTCAACCATCTTCTTGAAGGAAAAACAGCCGAACGCCTGAATTTCGGGGATATTCTCGCAACAAGGACCCAGGACGAGAATGTTTTGGACCGCCATATTACCGATGCCCTGTTCGATCTTCTCCATACTGAAACAAGAGGTGACTTTGACGGGATCTTTGACAGGATAGGCTCCTGGTGGGGACCTCTTACAACCAAAGAAGAACAGACGCTGTCAGGCGCGGAAACAGCTTATGCGAGATATATCGCCGCCACGGGAATGTTAAGGAGCAGACTATTGCAAAGGGATAAACCGGCGTATGTCATGCCCTCCGTAATAGAATGCCCTCCTCTTGAATGCTTAAGCGCCATTTCAAAAGAAGAAGGAAGCCTGTTGGTATATCCTTATCTTGGCACTGAAGATACTTATCTGGACGAGCATGTGCAGCTTATGAAAAAACTTGGTTTTGACGCTATTTCCGGTATGCCTAACAGGAATACCGAGTCCCAGACAGCAAGGATAAGGACCCTGAGCCAACAAGCTGGACTTCCTTATATAAGCGGAATGGATGTCAACAACCTGACACAGGACTGGATAGATATTCCATGGTCCTTCGATCGAGAACTGATAAATACCGCCCTCATGCTGGTCGGACATGAATTCGCGGTTAAAAATGGCATGGGAGGGTTCAGTTCTCCGTCAGTATTAAGAGCATTCCCGAAGATGTCTGACAGGATAGCGCACTTTGTAAATCTTGCGAGAACAAGCCAGACCCTGGATTGATAATTTATCAGCTGATCTTGTGGACCTTGATAAGGTTCGTGGTTCCCGGTACGCCGATAGGCACACCGGCAGTGATGACGACCAGATCGCCTTTTTTGAGCAATTTTTTCGCGACAACAGCTTTTTCGACATGATCGACCATCTCGTCCGTGGTCGCGCACTTGTCCGTTATTATGTATTTAACTCCCCAGTACAATGAAACCCTCCTGACCGCTTTTTCTGTCGTCACGGAAGCAATGATCGGAGCCTTTGACCTCCACTTTGATGCCATAAGAGCCGTTGAACCGGAACTTGTAAAGGTTATTATGGCTTTTGCGTCTATATCCTCGCATATATGCACGGCCGCATGAGACACCGCAAAAGCGGTGTTTTGTTTGATGTCGCTCTTTTCAAGATGGAAAATCCTTTCGCTATCAATGTTCTCTGCCTTCTCTATGATCCTTGTCATCATCGTAATTGACTCGATCGGGTATTTGCCGCTGGCGGTCTCTTCAGAAAGCATGACGGCATCGGCCCCGTCCAGTATGGCGTTGGCGACATCGCTTGATTCGGCCCTGGTCGGAAGCGGGCTGGAAACCATGGACTCAAGCATCTGGCTTGCAACGATCACCGGTTTTGCGGCTTTCGCGCATTTCCTTATTATCTCTTTTTGGACTATGGGCACTTCTTCCGGCGGAAGCTCTACGCCCATATCACCTCTTGCGACCATGATCGCGTCCGAAATATTTATAATAGCGTCTATGTTATTTATAGCTTCTGAATTCTCTATTTTAGCGATTACAGGGATACTGCCCCCGTTATCCTGTATGGCTTTCCTGGCATCAAGGATATCATCAGGGCCTTTCACAAAAGAAAGCGCCACATAATCGGCTTCGACCGCAACGGCTACTTTTATGTCTCCCCTGTCCTTTTCGGTGAGAGCCTTCTTGAATATGGAAACTCCGGGGATATTCATGCCTTTGTGGTCGCCAAGGATCCCGCCGATATGAACGATGCAGTATATCTCATCACCGATTATGCTCTTTACATGAAGCTCTATAAGCCCGTTGTCTATAAGGATCCGCTGGCCGGGTTTTAGCTTGCTCGGAAGATCGACAAAATCAGTAGATACTTTTTTAGCACTTCCTTCTATCTGCTTGGTAGTGATAACGAACTCATCCCCTTCTTTCAATTGGACGGAACTGCTTTTTACTTTTCCGGTCCTTATGCGCGGACCCTGCAGATCAAGAAGGACCCCGATATTCTTATTTATGGACCTTATGAGCTTTACAAGCTCGATAGCCCCTTTATGGTCTTCGTGGGACATATTGACCCTGAAAAGGTCTGCTCCCGCTTTTATAAGCGCGGTTATTTGCTCCTTATTCCAGGAAGCCGGCCCAAGGGTCGCGATGATCTTTGTCTTGTTCATGTTACCAGTATTATATCGCCTCCAAAAGGTTTTTGCAAAACACAAGACGCAAAAAATTTGATAAACTGAAAAACAGGAGGACCCAACAAAATGAGAAAACCAATGGCGGCAGGCAACTGGAAAATGTTCAAGACTGCGAAGGAAGCGGCACAGATGCTGCTTGACCTTAAAGACAAAGTAAAAGACGTGGAGGACAGGGAGATCGTTCTATGCCCTACTTTTACCGCGCTCGAATCGGCGGTGAATGCAGTCAAAGGATCCAATATAAAAATAGGCGCGCAAAACCTTTTTTGGGAAGAAAAAGGCGCTTTCACGGGAGAAATAGCCCCGGGAATGATCAAAGACCTGGGCTGTGAATACGTTATAATCGGACATTCGGAAAGAAGGCAGTATTTCGGAGAGACTGATGCCACCGTAAACAAAAGGATATTTGCCGCTTTAAAAGCAGGGCTTAAACCTATAATATGCGTCGGAGAAACACTCCAGGAAAGAGAATCCGAAAAGACTTTTTCAGTGATCGAGACACAGATAAAAGGCGGATTGAAGGACCTGACAAAAGAACAGATGGCAACGGCTGTCATAGCTTATGAGCCTGTTTGGGCGATCGGGACCGGCAAGACCGCGTCCAAAGAGCAAGCGCAGGAGGTCCATGCCTTTATAAGGAAGCTTCTTTCGGATATGTTCGGCAAAGATACCGCGTCGGCCACAAGGATACTCTACGGCGGAAGCGTAAAACCGGACAACATGAAGGACCTGATGTCACAGCCTGATATAGACGGAGGATTGGTCGGAGGCGCAAGCCTTGAAGCCGATTCTTTCTCAAAGATCATAAAATACTAGGAGGATGAACACATGGCCGCGAAAATCGGACAATTGATGGATGAAAAGCTTGGAAAACAAAAGAACGATGTCCTTCCCGTACTGAAAGACCTGTCGAAGATAATTCTGACGGAAGGCAAGAAATTCAATGTATGCGAAAAGGCGGCAAAGGACCTTCCGGAAATAGCCGGCAACGCGCTCCTCTCCTTTTCATCGTCAGGGAACACTTCCAAGCTAAGGCCATTGAAGGTCGGAGTCCTTTTTTCTGGCGGTCCTGCTTCCGGAGGACATAACGTTGTCGTAGGGCTTTATGACGCCGTAAAAGAAATGGACCCAAAAAGCGAGGTCATCGGCTTCATGAACGGTCCGGACGGACTGCTGAAAGCCGACGGGAAGATCTTATCTAAAGAGGATATAGACAGCGTAAGGAACCAAGGAGGGTTCTACCTTCTCGGGACATCGAGGACAAAATTCGAAAAAGAATCCGATATGGCCAAATGCTCCGAAACGATAAAAAAGTTCGACCTTGACGGGCTTCTCATCATCGGAGGGGACGACTCCAACACAAACGCGGCTCATCTTGCCAACCATCTTAAGAAAGACGGCTCCAAAGCCGTGGTGGTCGGGATCCCCAAGACGATAGACGGAGATCTCGCGTATCTCCCCTATCTCCAGACATCTTTCGGCTTTTACACCGCCGCCATGACCTATAGCGAAATGGTCGGCAACATCTGCAGAGACCTTCCTTCAAGCAGGAAGATCTGGCACTTTGTAAAGCTCATGGGACGATCGGCCAGCTGGATAACGCTTGAGACCGCATTCCAGACGCAGCCGAACGTCGCGCTCATCGGCGAAGAGATCAAAGAGAAAAAGATGACCCTGTCGCAGGTGATAGATATGGTCGCCGATGTCATAGAAAAAAGGTATAAAGCCGGCAAAAAGTACGGCATCGTGCTCATCCCCGAAGGTATCGTGGAGTTCATACCTGAAATTAAGAGCCTCATATCAAGCATCAATAAAGCGATAGTAAATATAGGCAACGATCATTTCATAAAAATGCATATCAACGACAGGAAAGAAAAGGTCCTTGTTGAGCTTATACAGGAACACGAAAGGCTTTTTATTGAACTGCCTCATACGGTGCAGAACGGCCTTCTTTCGGGACTTGACCCTCACGGCAACGTACAGGTCTCGCAGATCGCTTCGGATGTCCTCATCATGGACCTTGTATGGGACCGCCTCTCACAACGAGGCATAAAGCTGACCACACAGACGCATTTTTACGGCTATGACGGAAGATGCGGATATCCCACATGGTTCGACGCGACCTACACATATAATCTTGGCAGGGCCGCAAGCATACTAGTAGCGAACAGCAAAGCCGGTTATATGGTAACAGTGAACAACATCAACGGATCATTTGACAAATGGCAGGCTCAGGCGATCCCTCTTGCCGGCATGATGGCCGTGGAAGAGAGAAAGGGCAAAGACTGCCTCGTCATATCAAAGTATCTGGTGAACTTAAACAGCAAAGCCTTCAAGGAATTCGAAAAGAACCGCGACAAATGGGCTATTGAAGACTCTTACCTGTGCCCCGGCCCCGT
Source organism: Candidatus Margulisiibacteriota bacterium (assembly GCA_022709925.1). Lineage (GTDB taxonomy): Bacteria > Margulisbacteria > WOR-1 > JAKLHX01 > JAKLHX01 > JAKLHX01. Next base: position 690 of record JAKLHX010000058.1, on the reverse strand, counting down.
CCAATTCTTCGGGCCGGACGAGCTTGTAAAATCTAGATCCATAACCATGACGCTGAACGCGTAACAGCTCCCCCATCACAAAAAAAATGCCGATACCAAATATCGGCCTTGACAATATGATACCATATTGGTATCATATAAACAGCAAACAAAAAAGGAGGGCCGCAATATGTATTGCAGACAGTGCGAACAGACAATGAAAGGGATCGCTTGCAACTTATCAAGAGGAGTATGCGGAAAGCCAGCTGAGGTCGCCGACCTTCAGGACAAGCTTATATGTACTCTTGAAGAGATCGCGTTATCCGGTAAAAATCTGAAAGATCTTGGGGAACCGCTGCCGGAAGCAGACCTTGCCATCATCGACGGACTTTTCACCACCATAACTAATGTCAATTTTGACGCTGCCAAAGTCCAAGCACTTATAGATGGAGCGAACAAGATAAAGAACGATTTGAACTCTCTTTACACAAAAAAGACCGGAAAAACACTCGCACAGGTAAATATCACATCAAGGTTCCCGGACAGCGACAAGGACATCATCAGCCTTAAAGAGATATTGCTTTTAGGTCTAAAAGGCATGGGAGCATACGCAAGCCACGCGCACATACTCGGATACAGCGATAAAGACGTAAATGCTTTCTTTTATAAAGGCCTTAGCGCGCTATCAGATACAACGCTTTCAGCGGACGA
>JAKLHX010000057.1 GCA_022709925.1 Candidatus Margulisiibacteriota bacterium | reverse complement strand
CTGAAAAACATATGTGCCGCCGTAAAAAAACTGGCTGAAAGGAATGGCGATGTCCTGATAGTCTGGCCGATGCACAAAAATCCGCTCGTAAGGGAGATTATAGAAAAGACTTTGTCTGGAATAGATAACGTACGACTGATCGAGCCTCTCGATTATATGTCTTTCGTGCATTTGATGAAAAGAGCCCGCTTCATAATGACCGATTCAGGAGGCATACAGGAAGAAGCTCCGGCACTGGGCAAACCCGTGCTGGTCATGAGGGAAACTACCGAAAGGCCCGAAGCTGTGGAATGCATGAACGCGAAGATCGTCGGAACTTCAGAAGATGCTCTTCTGGAATCAGCCGAGCTTCTTCTCAGGGACCGGGATCTCTACAGAAAAATGTCCGGCATAAATACTCCGTTCGGGGACGGGCAGGCATCACAAAGGATACTTGACGCGCTGTACCAGAGGTTCAGGCCCCTCAAGGACACGAACAAACCGGAACAGATTATTCCCCATGAAACAAGCGCCGCTTTAGTCGCCGCGTTGAAAGTTTCTAAACCGGCGATCAAAGAAGAGCGCACAGGCGCGGCATTTTCGGCCGTCAGGCAGTGGCTGTTATCTTCAGGTATACAAATACCAAAGACCGGCGCCGTTTTCAGCTGGTACGATCCCGAACAGTTACGCTATGCCTACATCTATCCCGAAATAATGGGTTACTGGATGACATCAATGTCCTACCTGGCGGAATCTGAACCCGTAGGAGAAGAAACGGACACCCTTCTTACAAGAGCCAGAAGGGCCGGTGACTGGATAATAAACAAAGGATTTGAGGACTGCGGAGGCGTGCTTTCCAGGTTCTATACGCAAGGCAAAGGGAAAGACGATCCTTTTCACAGTGAACAGGGATTAATATCCGCGTTCGACAACGGGATACTGCTGAACGGGTTCCTGAACCTTTACGAAAAGACGATGGAAGACCGTTATCTTACCGCGGCAAAAGCTATTGCTTCATTCATAATGGAAAAAATGGCCCCTCCGAACGGCAGGATACAGGCGTTATACTCGAGCAGAAGGAACGAATATGTCGAACACAGCAGAAGATGGTCTTGCTTCCCGGGCTCATTCCTGTCAAAAGTCGCCATAGCCATGATGCATATGAACCGCGTCACCGGGGACCCGGCATATTCCGACTGCGCCGACCGCCTTTGCGCCAACTCGCTGAAATATCAGGAACAGGATACCGGAAGGTTCGTACTGCTCGACGGGTCAACTTACACACATCCTCACTGCTACACTGCTGAAGGGCTTTTATCTGCGGGAAAGCTGCTTGGCAACGGGGAATACATAGACGCCGGCATAGCGGGAGCGCGCTGGATACTGCAAAGGGCTGAACAAGAAGGTTACGTAAGAAGGAACTACCTGAGCAACGTGCCCTTCCCGGAAGCCGTTTCAAGCGATATTCAGGCCCAGACGATAAGGCTTTTCTATCTGGCAAGGGCCGAAGACCCGGAGATCCTTACATTTTCGTCAGCCGCAAGGAGATTGATGCTGTTCATGCTTTCGTTCCAGAACATGCGCAAAGATGATCCTAAAACCTTCGGGGGTCTCCGTTACGGGACGGATACAAAGGACGGCAAAGAGATAAACACCTATAACTCATGGGCAAGCATGTTCGGCATGCAGGCCATGATGTTCTCACTAAGAGGACTAACGGGTTATACGCCGTTCATGTTGATTTAACATCGGGAAGCATATGAATAACATTGATACACTTATAGGGATAGGCAGTTCCGCAACCGGGATATTCGGCTGTTTCAGAGAACCCGAAAAAAAAGACGCTGTAAAAGGTCCCGACCCAACGGAAAGACCGGCCCCGGTAAAGCCAACCGGAGAAACGAACGATTTCAATGGCCCAAGCGATGACTGGGAACCTGCAAACTGGGAGAACGGCAGCGTATTCAACTGCGCCTGGAGACCCGGGAACGTCTCTTTCAGCAACGGGATCATGTCACTAGAACTTAAGAAAGAACAGGCAAAGAGATATCCTTACACGTCCGGGGAATACCGCAGCCAAAAAGAACAATACGGGTACGGACGCTATGAAACAAGAATGAAAGCCGCCTCGGGCAACGGGCTGGTAACGTCTTTTTTTGTTTACAGCGGCACACACGGGCATCTCAGCCATCACGAAATAGACATCGAGATATTCGGGAAGAACCCGCGGCAGGTCCAGTTCAATTATTTCGTTGGAGGCAAAGAAGGCAAAAAAGCCGTTATCGACCTGCCCTTTGACGCTTCCCTGGAATTCCATGACTACGGTTTCGAATGGACGGACAAGTCCATAGAATGGTTCGTGGACGGGAAATCAGCATACAAAATGGAGGGAGAAGCCCCTTATCCTGCCTGCAAGATCATGATGAACCTGTGGCCGGGCACCAAGGATGCGGCGGAATGGCTCGGCGGAGTATATGACGGGGACGGAACAACGGCTCAATATGATTGGGTAAGATCCCCCGCGGCCATTGAGGAATAAAAAACCTCGAATTGACTTTATGCTATAATCCTTCTCAAATGTATTATCTGGAACTATTCGACCTGTTAAATCGGTCAAAAGTAAAATATTTAGTCGTCGGCGGGGTTGCTCTTGTGCTCCACGGAGTAGTCAGGTTCACTGCTGATATAGATATGATGCTTGACCTTTCCAAAGATAATCTTACTAAATTCTTCGGGGTGTTAAAACAACTGAAATTCATCCCAAAGCTTCCGATAAAAATGGAAGACCTTGCGGATGAATCCTTAAGAAAGAAATGGGCCAAAGAAAAGAATATGATTGTTTTTTCCTTCGTGAAAGATGACTATAAGATCATCGACGTCTTCGTAGAAAATCCCATAGATTTTGAGGAGGCTTACTCAAGAAAACAGGCAAAGAAAGCAGGGAACACGGTTGTAGATGTTATATCTTTCGACGATCTCATTGGGCTTAAAAAACTCTCTGCCAGAGAGCAGGACCTGATAGATATAAAAATGCTGGAGGAGCTAAGAAATGAAGCAAAATAACAACCCTCTCAAGAAAGGCATTGTTAAGATCTCCAAAGGAAAACTTCTTGAATATTCAAGAATGCCTTTGTCCGCCCGCCTCAAATGGCTTGAAGAAGCCAACGAATTCGTGAGAGCGGTTGGAAAGAAGTAGATGCTGCCTGCCCGGCCGACCATAGTGAATCGGCAGGATTTTTAGCTCGTAACCAGAAAAGAAAAGACTCCCCGGCACCTTAACCTCCTCAAGAATATTTCCCCTGAAATTCTCCTAAATTCCTTCCGATACATAGACACAGAAGGACTCTAACAATGGCAAACGCAAATTTAACAAGACCGGTCGTGACGATGAACTTGGCAAACAGGAGCATAGGGAGATTTGGACTTCTCGCAAATAGAGTGATGCATCCGCTTGCGGCAAGGCATTTTGGCAGGCAGGTCGCGCCGCTCGCAGTAATAAGCGATCTTAAGATAGTGCCTACTGAAACGGGAATTGTCGCAGAAACCTCTTTTGGCAATATAGATGTCAACCAGCCGTTATATTCGCGGCTGCTTGGCAAAGCTGGGGTCAGCCAGATTGCAATACCAAAAGGGACGGATGAAGAAAAGATCCAAACTATATTCAAAAAAGCAAGCATGGCAATATGTATATATTCGATAGCTGGAGAATACAAGCATGATCCGGAATGCGAAAACATAAATGGGCAAGAATCATTAACAGAAAAATACGGAACATTCGAGAACTTTTTAAAAGCTTTAAAAATCGCTTTCTTGCCACATAAAAAGGTTGTATGGGAAAAAGTTCCTAGGTCGGCTTATTCTCACGAACATTCGGCAGGATGCGAAGAGTATTATGAATGGGTAAGCAATATTACTACAGTTCATCCTGGCTCAAGAATAAAAAGCATTCTATCGCTACCTCTATTCTTAGTTTTTTCAGCATATAAGATGACAAGAGACTTTTTTCCCAAATACCATGAATGATCAATAGCAAAATGGCAGACATATTGGCTGGAGCTATTTTGGGGTTGATAACGGATTCTTAGTGCTCTTGTAAACATGCTTATTTAAGCGCTACTCATTATTGTTGTATTTTCTGTGAAATTTACCCAAATTCCTTCCGATACATAGACACAGAAGGACTCATACAATGGCAAACACATCTTTAACAAGACCGGTCGTGACGATGAACTTGGCAAACAGAAGCATAGGGAGATTTGGACTTCTCGCAAACAGAGTGATGCATCCGCTTGTGGCTTCAAGGTTTGGTAGAGAGGTTGGGATGTTCTCACAGAATAGCAATCTGAAAATAGTACCTTCAAAAACCGGGATCTCTGTTCAAACAACCCTAGGAGAAACATCCATAAAAAATCCGCTATATGCAAAGTTGTTTGGCAAAGCCGGGATTATTGACATCGGCCTTCCGAAAGGCACTTCCGCAGGCCAAATTGAAGATTTGTTTAAAACAGTGGCCGTTAGAAGTAGCTTCCTGGCCAAAAAAATCTTAGGTGATACGCTCAATTTGACAGGACAGGAAGATTTATTGAAGGCATCCAAGCCATGGGAGGACTATTTTGCTCCCAATCCATACTTGCCAGGAATAGCAAAACACATGCCAAAAATTAACTCCGTAATAGGCGCCACGGTGTTTGCGGTGGTATTAGGAACAATCGGATATTTAGCAAATCGCGATTTTATAACAGCTAAGGAAGCTGTAATTGCAAGTATTGTTGGCTTGCCAATATTAGGGGCTTTTGGCGCAATTATGGGGCAAGTCATACTGCCAACATTAGAAGTCCCTATATTACACTTGTTACGGGGAGAATTCCCGTTTATTTATCATGGGGAAAAAATGGTGCATATTGGGACAGCTTTCGACCATGACGGACTTGAGATTGACGGTTACGATGAGCTACAACAGTATGAAGAGGTCAGATTCAGGAAAAGGCATTTAGACGAATGAGCTTTTATGCCCATCTGCCAAACACTGTAAGGCCTCAGATCGTCGGCATTGTAAACGAAAGAACATTTCGCTCAATGCTCCCGAGGCGCGGATTCGCGAGTTTCACCCCTTTTGGGCATTGGCAAGGATCATATTTTGATGTTATCAGGAGAGATCCGCTGGTAGTAAAAACATCTCGTTCATCCCTGCCTTTCATTGATGAATTCTACAAGCATTCCCCGTTAATGGCCGAGGCAAGATCTCTAGTTGACACAGAAGCAGGACAAATCAAGGAAGCAGAAAAAGCATCAGGACAGTCCATAACAGAAGCTTATCTTAGGGCGGCCATTGATCAATTGAATTTTATAAAACTTTGCAAATCCATCCCGAACGAAAATATGGTTGAACAATCCGCTTTTGTTGTGTGGAATAATGGGGTCGCTGGAAAAAGGCTAAACACAGCGCTTGTACAACCTTTTGTTTTCGGCATTAATTTTGGACATATGTTCGACAGATCGGTCACCCATCTTGGCATAGATCGCATTCAAAGTAAATTTGAGAGATTTTTGCCTTTTATCGGGACTCAAATGAGAGTGCTTCTCGAACATAGAAGCCTTATGGATTTTTATCCGTTGAACTTTATTTTCACCGGAGATCACAAATTGGTTTATACGGATTACCAGCCCGTTACCGACGCGAAAAGAGCTTCTATAAATGCCAGATCTATGGATAATTTAGTGTCTAGTTGGGGATATTGAAAAGATGTTATGCGCAGGATCTCCATCCGAGCAATATTCCCCCTAATAGAATACATTCTATGCGATACTGATTATTCGACCGGCATAAGAAAAATCAATAAAAGGTGAAATTTTTGCAAAAACCAGCCGATATCTATGCATGAAATCCCTCCGTCAATCCGATAGTATATATATAAGAATAATACATAGGAACAGATGGGAGCTGAAATCAACGCTTCCACTTTACGATATATATATGCAGGGGGATAAGGATTTATGAGCGCATATTACGCAAGATCTCAACCAATGGGAAGTATTGCCGGCGCGGCATGCAGGCCTTGGGCAAGTAGACAGCTGTTGACCGGCAACATAAATGCTTTTGGGCAAAGGATCGGTGTACAGGGAGGCCACACACAGCTCCTCGACTCCATGCGCACTGCGGGACTATTAAACAAAAGCGCGGACGGCATCGACTCTTTGGAGCTCATAGAGCAAAGTCATTTAAGCCATGGCATTACTCAAAGCCAGCTTGAACATTTTATTGATTTTACAGCTCTTACTGTTTCCGAAAATGACTTTGAAGCCGATGAGCGGATCAAAGGCATGGGGATACCAAACATAGGGAAAACCATTATTGAACATCTTGCTTCAGGAGATGCCCCTATAGTAGATTCTCGGGGAGTAGTGGACAGTCAAAAAGCCGAGACCTTCATGGTAACAAAAGATACCCCTTTCGCAAAAGATTTTGATGACCAATCGATAGAAATCTTAAACAGCGCCGTCAAATCCGTCCTGCTCAATGAGGTAAAAAATCCTTTCGCATACGGCAACACAAGGCTGAATAAGGCATTGAACGCCACAATAGCAGGAATAAACTGGGCAAAAGCTACCGGTTTTAACGCGGGCTGGAACGGACTTAAATATGCAGGCTATGGGACCGCAGTTCTTTTGGCAGCAGCAGGGCTGGCAGGAATAGCCGCGACAATGTTAACGGCCTCATCCCCCTTATCTGTTGGAGTGGGGCTGTTCCTAACGGGAAAAGGGTTGAAATTCGCGGCTAATCATATGGATCCCAACGGCGAGCTTTTCGGACATAAAGTAGTCCCCTACTTAAACTGGGCCGCGCGCCTGTTGCCGATGCTTGGAATAATTGTCGGAGGAATAGGAATAGGTTCAAGCATGTTCGATACGAGCTTCTCTTTTGGGCATCTCCTGAAAGACCTTGATTCATTGATGATGGGCGGGATATCTTACGCCGCCGGGAAATACGGTCTGGATGTAAAAAAAGCTCTCGAAGAGCAAAAGAAATCTTATGGAGGGCAGCTTGACCCAGGGACCCTGAAAAGGATGAACAAAGAAATGCTCGGAGCCGTAAGCTCCGTAACATTCGATAAGATGTATCTTGGCATAAGGTTTTCACTGCTCGCGGTAAGCGCTCTTTTTGTGGGAGCAACGGTCGGCGTTGGGACGATAGCAGGAATGGCCGCCTTACCGGCTGCGGGGATCATAGCAACCGCGCTGATGAGGAACAGCGAATG
>JAKLHX010000056.1 GCA_022709925.1 Candidatus Margulisiibacteriota bacterium | reverse complement strand
TCCGGACTGGACAACCAGGGCTTGTCCGGTATAGAGCAGGCTCTTGATGATTATCTTCTTGGGAAACCCGGTAAATATGTTTTTGAGAGGGATAATATCGGTCGGGAGATAGCTTCGGGCAATTCGAAGGAACTGCAAAAACCTTCCGAAGGTATGAACGTATATCTTACGATCGACGAGTCCATACAATATGTCGCACAAAGAGAGCTGGAGAAATACATAAAAGAGTGCCGTGCTATCAACGGGTCGATCATAATCGTAGATGTGAAGACAGGGGATATTTTGGCCGTCGCAGGATATCCGGATTTTAATCCCAACGAATATTCAAAATATCCAATGGAAAGCTGGAAACTGTCTCCTTTCACCAATATATATGAACCGGGATCTACATTTAAGATCATTGCGGCCAGTGCCGGACTTGAAGAAGGCGTGGTCGACCTCGATTCTCCTATCCCCGTACCGGACTCTATAAAGATCGGCGGTATCGTCGTAAAAAATTCGCATCCCATAAAGATGTACGGCAAGCCCAGTAAAAATCTCCGCGATATCATAGCGGAATCCCTGAATACCGGTACTACATATATCGGGATGAAGCTCGGTCCTGAAAAATATTACAAGCATATAAAAGGTTTTGGTTTTGGTGAATATAGCGGGCTTGATTTCCCCGGAGAACAGAAAGGGATACTCCGGGAGCCGCAGGATTGGTTCAAGAGCGATATTGCTACATATACGTTCGGACAGTCGATCGCCGTCACGCCCGTGCAGCTTGTCTATGCGATAGCCGCCGTAGCGAACGGCGGTGTGAGGGTAAAGCCCCGGCTGGTAAAAAAAATAGAGAGCCAGGATGAGGATATCGTAAGGTCAGGATCTTATTCGTCGCTTAACAGGGTCATAAGTGCCGCCACTGCCGAAAAGGTCAAAGAGCTTATGAAGGGCGTTGCCACTATGCCTCACGGCACGGGTCATAATGCGGTCCTGAAACAGTTCTCCGTGGCGTTAAAGACCGGGACCGCGCAAAAACCTGTTCCCGGAGGGGGCTATATGAGGGACGGATTTGTCGCCTCTATAATAGGTTTTGCCCCGGCCAAAAGTCCAAGGATAGCCATGCTGGTCATAATGAACGAGCCCAAAACCTCTATTTGGGGCGCTACGGTAGCGGCCCCGGTATTTAAAAATGTCGGGGAGTTCACTCTAAGATATTTGAACGTTGCTCCGGATATGTGATATAATTTTTTAGAAAATGGCGCGAATATTATCAGGAATCCAGCCTTCCGGGCGACTGCACCTTGGCAATCTCATTGGCGCGCTCGCTAATTGGGTAAAGCTTCAGGACAAATACGAATCTTTTTTTATGATCGCGGACCTTCATGCTCTTACCACCGGCTATATGAACACAAAACAGATGAAGGAGAATATCTTTCAGCTGGCTGTCGATATGGTGTCTTCCGGGCTCGATCCCGAAAAGTGCACTATTTTTGTACAATCGGACGTTCCCGAGCACTGCGAACTGAACCTTATCTTTTCGATGATAACCCCTCTGGCATGGCTTGAGAGGGTCCCCACTTACAAGAGCAAGATAGACGAGCTGAAAGATGTTGACCTCGGAACTTACGGATTCCTGGGGTATCCCGTGCTTCAGGCAGCGGATATCCTTATCTATAAAGCCGATGTGGTGCCTGTCGGTCAGGACCAGCTGCCTCATATAGAACTTACGAGGGAGATAGCCAGAAGGTTCAACAACCTTTATGGCGAAGTGTTCCCGGAGCCGAAAGAACTTATGACGGAAGTTCCCGTTATGCCAGGGCTCGACGGAAGAAAGATGAGCAAAAGCTACGGGAATACCATCGCGATCTCCGATCCTCCTGATGTAATAGAGAAAAAAGTGAATTCCATGGTCACTGATCCGGCAAGAGTAAGGAAAAGCGATCCGGGTCATCCGGAAGTCTGCACCGTGTTCGCTTACCATAAGATCTATTCAGGAGGCGAGATAGAGAGTATCGGGAACGCGTGCCGTCAAGCCGCGATAGGCTGTATCGAATGCAAAAAAGGTCTTGCTTCCAAGCTTGTAGCCTCTCTAAAAGATATATACAAAAAAAGACTGGAACTTGAAGCAGATAGAAGTATAATAGAGAAGATGCTTGCGGTAGGCAAAGAAAAAGCTTCTGTCATCGCAAAGCAGACGCTTTTAGATGCAAAAAAAACAATGGGGCTTATCTGATGGAACAAATGCAGCCGACGCAAGAATATAACAATGTAGTCCCTATTTATAGGGAGATATCAACCGAACTGGCCTCGGACGACAACGGTTTGGGTAAGTTCAGCGTCAGCCTGCCGGTATTTGAAGGGCACTTTGACAATCTGCTGGGGATGATAGAGAACGAGGCTTTGGATATTTGTGATATCTCCTTATCTGATGTCACGGGACAATATCTGCAATATCTTTCTCTTGCCCAGGCCCTTAATCTTTCATATGCTTCAGAATTCCTTCTTGTGGCGTCTTATCTTATGGAGCAAAAATCAAAGAAACTCCTGCCCGTAGAAATAGAAGAGCCGGAAGTCGAAGAGATCGAGACTTCTCTCATAGACCATGTGGCACAGTACAGGATATTCAAGAAAATGGCAGGATTCTTAGGTGAGAGGAAAGAGCTTTTCTCCAGGATCTTCCACAAATTCAGGCTTGAGCCGGCCGCGCAGCAGCAAAAGCAATATTTCCTGAAAGATGTAGAAGTGTCCGACCTTGTTTTTGCCTTCAAAAAGATCTGGGCTGAGGTCAAAGACAGGAAAGACAGCTTTGAGATAGTGGATGAGATCATAACCGTCGATGAAAAAATAAAGGATATTTCCGGGATGATCGCCCAGGCGCCGGCGACGGGACTCAAATTCGAATCCCTTTTCAAGACAAAGACAAGGATAGAGGTGATCGTGACTTTTCTCGCTATGCTTGAGCTCATCAGGCTTAAGAAGATATCTCTCAAGCAGGACGGGGTCTTCGGCCAGATGCTGATATTTTCAAAGGATGAGATGAGACAATGAACACCGAGACGAGCGTCGCTTACGAAGACGCAAAAAATGTAGTCGAATCGCTTCTCTTCGTATCAAAAAGGCCTATATCGGTCGATGACATACAGGAAATATCACAGTTCGGTGCCGACCTCATACACGTCATAATAAACGAACTTTCTTCAGATTATGAAAAGCGGGGCCTGCAGCTTATCAAGCTGGCGAACGGCTATCTCCTCGCTACCAGGCCTAAATACAGCGATTATATAGAAAAATTCCTGAACAGTCCTGTTTCCGTTACGCTTTCACAGCAGTCTCTGGAGACCCTTTCTATAATCGCCTATAAGCAACCCGTTACAAAGGCCGATGTCGAGAGGATCAGGGGCGTGATGTGTGACGGAGTGATAAAAACGCTCCTCGATAAGAAGCTTATAAAGGAATCGGGGAGATCCGATGCAGTGGGGCGTCCGATACTTTATTCTACGACCGTAGAATTCCTAAAGCATTTCGGTTTGCACGATCTTAGCGAACTACCTCCGCTTGAAGAAGGATCAGGTGCCGATCCGGGCGTATTGATAGATCTCGAGAACAAAAGCAATTGAACGGGAGAAGAAAAATGAAGGAAGAAAAGCTTTTTATAGGCAAGGTCCTCAAGAACGCCAGGGTGGCTAAGAACATCTCGCTTGATAAGGCCTCAAAAGAAACAAGGATATCCCAGGCATATCTAAGATCGATAGAAGAGGATGATTTCAGCAGGATACCCGGAGATGTCGTCCTGAAAGGATTTATCCGGGTTTACTGTGATTTTCTTGGCATGGATCCCAAACCTCTAATTGCAGAATTGACCCCAAAGGCCAAAAAAGAGAAGAAGGAACCGGTTGTCCAGAAAAAGGCAAAATCTCCCGCATTTGATCCGGAGAGGTTTTTGAAAGTATCTTTATCCGTCATCGTCCTTATATTGGTATTTGCCGGCCTTTTATCTTTTTTCGGATATTTCATCAATTCCGTCCGTAACTCAAAGGCTCCTAAACCTGCCGTTGCAACTACTTTAAAAACGGTCCCTTCAGGGTTGATCGTCCATATACAAATAATAGAGAAGACCTGGCTCCTGATAGAGTCTGATGGCAAAGAGGTCTTTAGAGGTATCGTAGAAGCCGGCACCGAAAAGATATTAAGCGCCGAAGATAACATCTTCCTTAAGGCCGGGAATGCCGCAGGTATAAGAGTGTTGTCCGACGGTGAAACACTGCTTTCTCCCGGCAACAGGGGAGAGGTCGTTTCGAAGAATATATCTAAATGACATCCAATATGGCCCATGTATCCGAGATATTCCAGAGCATCCAGGGTGAAGGGATATATGTCGGACAACGCCAGGTTTTTTTAAGGTTGATCGGATGCAACATGTCCTGCGAATACTGCGATACTCCTTCCAGCCAGGCTGTTCCGGGACAGGACAAGGAAAATATCTGCACATTAAAGATCAAGCATGAGATAAAAAAAATCCCAAACCCCGTCGGTCTTGATGAAGTGCTTTCTTCAGTGAATGCCATGATCTCTGACGGTGATCTTTTCCATTCTCTCAGTATCACCGGCGGAGAACCGCTGCTCCAGGTGGATTTTTTAAAGGAACTGCTCCCGAAAATAAAGATAAAGAAATATCTCGAGACCAATGCTACCATGCCCGACAGGCTGGAAGAAATAATAGACCTTGTTGATATCGTTTCAATGGACTTTAAGCTGCCGAGCGCGACAAAGTGCGGGCCTTATTATCATGAGCACATGAAATGTCTAAAGACCTCTCTTGGAAAAGATGTTTTTGTAAAGGCCGTATTCTCTAAGGACACTACCGCTAAAGAGATCGATGAGATGAGCCGTCTTATCGCCGAAATAGAGCCGGAAGTCCCTCTGGTCCTTCAGCCGGCGACCGCCAGCAGGAACTTTAAGTCTAGCCCGACCCCGGACCAGTGTTTGTCCTTCCATGCTATTGCGAAGAGGAAGTTAGCGAACGTTCTTGTGATCCCGCAGGTGCATAAGATGCTCGGTCTCCAGTAGCCGTTATTTTTCTTCTTGGGAAGGCATCTTTCTTTCAAGGTCCGTTATTATTTTTGCCAGCCTGGAGATGTCTTTTTCTCTTTTAGGGTCATAACTTATCTTTTGAAGGGACCTTAACAATTCCAATTTATACTGGGCCGTTTCTAGCCCGAGTTTGATGAGCCCCGTTTCTATCCATTTTATTCCCTCTTGAGGGATGTCGAACCCTAATTTTTTAGCTCTTTTGGTTAGGCGCTCGATCTTCCTTGAGGCCCTGGTGAACTCAATGGACGATGTGGTAAGTATCCTGTTAAGATGGGTCTCTTTTAACTGTGTTATTGTCCTGATCCAAGCGATCTTTCTGGATTGTGTCTTGATCTCTTCTATCGATCCCTGTCCCACGCCTCTTTTATAAAGTTCGTTCTGTGTCTGCTGGAGTTTAAGGTACATCCCGAGCTTCTTGAATATGTTGTCCTCCATGAGATATTCTGTCGTGGACATCCTCAAGCCGTCTATTACTACAGAGATGTCTTTCAGCTGGGGCTCTTCTAGTATATGGAAGAACATGTCCAGCCCTTCTTCTTTGCGGATCTTGATGCTTTCTTTTTGGAGGATGCTCATCCATGAGTCTATATCAAGCTTCATGTAAGAAGCTATCTGGACAAGGTCGGGGATCTCAAAAGTCCTTAGGATATCGTTCTTTTCGGTCGCAGTAAGCACATCTTTTTCCAGGAGGCTGAGAAGTTCCGTTATAGACCTTCCGGTCTTGGCATTGAGTATCCAATCGATCATGTCTATCGGGGTCTCCGGGGACTTGTTGAATTTATCTTTTATCAGGCGCAAAAAGCTTTCCTTGATAAGTTCCGCTGTCTTATGGTCCAGATATGTGAAGTCGTTCATAAGGAATCCCTGCGCAAGGAGCTGGTTCCTTAAGGCCCCGAGATCTACCCGAACTCCTTCCATCGCGTTCTTGGGCCTTCCGACCATCTGTTTTGCGGTAAGGGCGATATAATTCTTTAAAAGGTCTTCCTCTATCATCTTCATCTTGTCCGCGGTGCTAAGATATTCTTCCGCAGAAAGGGGTTCTTTACGTTCTTGGGAGGAGCTCTCTTCTCCTTCTTCCTCTTTTTCTTCTTTTTTCCTCTTTTTTTCTTCGGGGGTCTTTGTTATTGACCGGAGCTTGTTGTCGGATATCCTTTTAAGCTCTTCCTGGTAAAGCAGCTGCTCTTCCATAGGTTTGCGTTCTCTTTTTGTGTCGACTTCCGGAGTGGCATCGGTATTGATCATGTCCACCAGGACGTTCTTGAATTTTGCCTGTGTTTCAGGGTCTATGAGATTGCTTTTATTGTCCTTACTGAATACCCTGTCAAAGCCGGTCGAGGCAACGCCTCCCGCACCGCCGAAAGCAGCCTGCTGGTTTGATCCGGGTAGTCCTTCTATGGGCATAATATCCCCTTTTGGTAACGAATTATACACTATATTGTCAACTATATAAACGCAGGAAATAACGCGCAGTTGTTATGTTATAATAAGTTTTGAACATGCCGAAGCGAACCGACATCAAGAAAATCCTCCTCATCGGCTCCGGTCCTATAGTTATCGGGCAGGCTTGTGAATTTGATTATTCCGGCACGCAGGCGTGCAAGGCACTGAAAGAAGAAGGATATAAGGTCGTCCTTGTAAACAGCAATCCCGCTACTATCATGACCGATCCGGAATTTGCCGACCGCACATATATTGAGCCGATCACACCTGAAATAGTAGAAAAGATCATTGCTATTGAAAGGCCCGATGCGTTGCTTCCTACTATAGGAGGACAGACAGCCCTTAATGTGACCGTTACTTTAGGGGAAAAAGGCGTCTTCAAAAAATACGGGGTCAAACTTATCGGCGCAAGTCTGGAGGCGATAAAAAAAGCCGAAGACAGGCATCTTTTTAAAGAGGCAATGAAGAATATCGGCCTTGACTCGCCAAAGAGCGAATACGTATACACTGTGGAAGACGCCGTAAAAGCCGTTGAGAAGATAGGGTTCCCTGCTATACTGCGGCCGGCTTTTACTCTGGGCGGTGCCGGCGGAGGCATCGTATACAATATGGAAGAACTAAAGGAAAAGGTCGCGCACGGGATATTCCTCAGCCCCATAAACCAGATACTTATCGAAGAGTCGGTGATCGGATGGAAGGAGTACGAGCTTGAGGTCATGCGGGATTGCAAAGACAATTTTATCGTGATCTGTTCCATCGAAAATCTTGATCCG
>JAKLHX010000055.1 GCA_022709925.1 Candidatus Margulisiibacteriota bacterium | reverse complement strand
CGGGACGGGATTTTTCACTGAAACTTTTATAACGCTGTAATTATCATCGTCCCACCATATGTAAACATAGGTCGTCCCGAGGGACACCCCGGTTATTTTATAACTGTTATCGGTATCGCTAGATATTATGGCGATATCCTGGTTCGCGCTCAACACTCTCGATATGACCGCAGAGACATTGAAAGCCCTGCTTTCATTAAGGTTCAGGACAACATCACTTCCGGCGGCAAAAGCCTGTCCGGCCATGATGAATAATCCAAGCGCTACAACGAATATTTTTGCGGACTTTATGGGCATGATCTTTACTTCAGCGGAAGATATTATCTCTTTCCGCTCTCCTTGTTAATTACTATCCTTCTCTGCGCGGAGATCGGAGCCCCTGCGCCGTAATCGATCGTCGCTATGACGTCATAAGTGCCGGCGCTCAATGAATTGGTCCATTTCTCCACGATCGCGACCTTTTCGCCTTGCAGCAAATAATTCTTTTTGAGGTCGATCCTCGCGTAAAGCCTTGCGTCCTGGTCGGTTATTATGATATTCCCGGTAGGAGCAACGAAAGTATTCCCTTCGTTCTTAAGGAAAAGTTTGAAATACATCGGCTTTCCGTATGCAGCGTTAGACACCAGGAAATTCTCCAGAACGGCTTTTTTTTCTGATCTCCCCTTGGTATCCAGATAAACTATGGTCCCGATCCTGCCGGCGATTATAACGTTCGGCTTCCTGACCAGATTAAAGCTCTCTTTTTGTGTTTCGAAGAATATCACGGAATAATATCCGCCGCTCGAATCAAGAGGGGAAGTGACAGTGTAATTGACCGACTTGGACTCCCTTGCGCCAAGCTTGAAAGAATCCGGATAGATCGATATCCATCTTGAACAGGAGTATTTGGCTGATCCCGGCTTCTTAAAGGCCTTGCTTCTGTCGGCCTGATAGACCCAATCCTCCGCGTAAGCCCTTACCGTTATCTCTTCATCTCCCCTGTTCTCGACTATTATTGAACCCGATGCGCTTTCTCCGGGAGCCGCAGAAAGCCAGAGGCTCGAAGGGTCTACGTTCAGAGAAAAACCGTAAGCGCATGCGCTAAGAACAAATACTGCCGATATAAACGATATTATTTTCCTCAACTTAAAAGCCCTCCTTATTGGGTTACCGTATAAACTATCCTGGTCGTATAAAGACCGGCCGTCTGATCGGTCGGGATAGTAAGCATATAAATGAATTGGACCTCCGTACCGTCGGTAATGTTGTCGTTGACGGCAGGATCAAGGTCTGAAGTCCCTGAAGTATAAGCCAGATAATTCGTTCCGGAAGCAAATCCCGTATATGTCCTGTATCTTATGCCGTTAGTGTGCGCGTACCAGTTGCCTGTTTTCGAGAACCCGGCATAAGTAGAAAGCCATTGGAAACTGTCGGCCGGGATGGTCAAAGTCCCTGAAGTAAGCAGGGAATCAGCCTTTATATAAGCGTTCCACTGGGTATCGACGTTTGAAACCACCGATATTTTATTGCAATAGGCATAGCTGTCGGAAGGGTTCGTGGTCAATTGCTTGTTATCTCCGGGGGCCATAGTCCCAAAATCCAGCGACGAGTTGCCCTGCAGCGTCATTGTCAATGCCGAGCCGGTGCCTGACAGCATAAAAAAGATAATTACCGCCGACAATATTCTGTTTTGTTCCGAAAAAAGACGCATCTTATGCTCCGTTCCGCCGCCGACTACTCGGTCATCGTAAATTTGACTATAGTAGTATAGTTGCCCGGGACCTGGTTGTTCGGGACCTTAAGCTTGAACTTCATATGGTTGACCGTACCATTAGGGAGATTGTTCTCTTCTCCCGCTCCGCTGGAATATACAAGCGTCGGGGTCACCGAGACCTGATTGGTGCCGTCCCCGTACCATTTGCCGGAACCGTCGGTCCATCCCGACCATGAAAAATTTGAGTTTGGTATTGTGTTGGATCCGGAAGAAAAAGGAGAATCATTGCTCACCTTCAGGTACCACGGCTTGCCGCTGTTGCTCTTTGACTGTACCGTTATCCCTGCAGGGGGCATGTTCCATTTCATGTCTCCGGGGTTCATCCTCCCGAAATCTATGAATCCCTGGTCTATGCTGAGCTCAAACACAGAAGCCACGGACACTGTGAATGTGGCTTGCTGATTAGTGGAAAGAGCCGCCGAAGAGATCCCTCCTATCAAAAGAAATATGACCGCTGCGGATATGATCCTTTTCATTTTTTCGTCCTCCTTATTAGTTCGTAAAAATAACAAAATCCAAAGAATGGATTTTGTTATTTCACTCTGTCATCGTATATACTATCGTCGTCGAATAAGCATCGGCATTGAGCTTGATCGTGTCCGGGACAAAAACCGCGTACTTGAACTGTATCTCAGCCCCGTTAGGAAGCGTGTTGTTGTTAACCATGGCTGAAGCGTTCGCGGAGTAGAAGACCTGCTGATCTATCAGCGAAAAATCCTGGAACCCTTCGGCGGCGGGATGGATCAATCCGTCGCTGAAGCTCGTGTACGGGGCATTTTTACTTCCAGCATAGGTGGTCATCCATTTCAGGTTCTCTATGGGGATCGAGGCCGTGGCGGAGGAAAGAGGCCCTGTAGCCTTTATTTGCAAATACCAGGGATTGCCTGTATTTGAACTGCAAGCCGCAACATTTGCATATCCTGCGGCTGAAGAGACCTCTTTCCAAACGCCCGGTCTTACGCTTCCAAAATCGATTGTGGATGTGTCGAGGGTCAGACTAAAGACCGAAGAGACCCTTACCGAGACATCGGCGCTTTGCTCAACATCTACAGCTGCAGCTGTATTTGCAAGTACCGATGCCGCAAAAAAAGCGGCAAGAAAAAATCTCTTCGCCCTCAACGACATAAAGTTCTATTCCTCGTCTTCTCTTGTTACAAGTTTGAGATTGTCTATATTCAAGTTTATTTCGCCGTCTTTTGACGGTGCTATGAATACGAACTGGATCTGCAGGAGCCCGCCGGAACCTTTGTTCTGGTCAAAATTCCTCACGCCGTCCCCTCTTTTGGGGTTCGTAAGAGTGAAGCTTGAAAAAGGTATATAAACCGTCTTCCAGCCTCTCCAGTCAACGACCTGTTCAAAAGCCCAGAGATCGTCCTTTACAGGGATCCATTCTTTATCGTATACGGTATTCCAAGCCCCTTTGTCATCATCATAGAGCTCCATCTTCATCCTGCCGCTGGCAGGGCCGTATCCGTAAATAGAAAGCTCGATACCGGTATAAGATGACGCGTCAACTCCCGTATAAGTGCCTATCCCTCCGCAATACCAATCCTTGGCGCTACCTTTGATATTCATGGAATATTTGCCTGCCGCTTGAGCGACCCTGTCACCCGCCCTGTAGGCCGGATTCTTTACAACGGAGACCGTGACATTATCGAACTTCCACCATTCGGGATTTTTCAGGTCCTGGTTCTTCTCGAAGTTGTCGACTATCTTTACTCCTATCGCAGCAAAAACCGTCGCCGTGAGCAAGCACGTTACCAACGCCGCAAAAACACCTTTCTTCATCATGTCACCCCCTTTTTTAGGAAATATATCACTCTTATCTTGCAAAGGTCAACTCTATAAATGGTTATCGGACACATTTATTGAAAATTTCACATAAAAACAAAGGCGGGTAAAAAACCCGCCTTCTTAATATCAGTCATACAACGGCCTCAAGGTCATCATCTTACAAATTCCAACGCTCCCCATACTCCGGGATCTTTATAGAACATGAAATCCCCGTTCCAGACGATCTGTTTTGTCCTTGCATTATCGTCAGAATCGTCTATAGCGCAATCAAAAGCGATCCTCATCCCCGCAGAAGGCTTGAATGTTGAAAGCGACGCCCAAGGTATCCTTGCTTCGAATATATATCCTTTGTTCCTGCTGTTGACCACAATCTCCGCTCCCTCCGGGGCTTCGGAAGCCGTCCAGTTCCACACAGAAGGGCTGACAGTAGACCCGTTACCCGTGCCAAAACCTATCTGCATATCCCCTTTTACAAAAGAATCTCTGTTATGGTCCGAAGTGTTGCTGAGCCCTATAGTCATCTCAATGGCATCGCCGTTCCATATATTGTGCTTTTTCTTTTGGTTTTTAAGAGGGATGTTATCGTTTATATCGCCCGCTATATAAAGGTTGCTATTATCCCATTTTACATATATCTTACCGCTGAGGTCGGCAGGGCCCTTCCATATGGAGCTCCCCTCCTGGACCTGCGAGGCCTGATCTATCAGAAGAGGCTCGGTGTCCGTCCATTCTGATATGTTACCGTCAAGGGACACTGAAGAGCTGTATTTGGCAAAAGCCTGTCTCTTCCCTATATTCATCGATGAAGAGGCCACAAGATCGGACAATAAAGCCGAAGACGGGATGAAATACGGCTGGCTTATGATCTTTTTGAAAGCTGCCAGCGTTTTCGCGTTGGTCTCGATCCTCCAGTCAGCCTCTTTCTTTTCATCGAACCAGTTGACCGACTTTATATACGGCATTTTCTTAAGTTCGGGGAGTATGTCCGCTATCCACGCGGCTTTGTCTCCGCCTTTTTCGGAACAACCGAACTCGGCGATCATCACCGGCTTAGTCGGGTACTTTCTCCACATCTGCCTGGCAACATCCCTGAAAAGTTCCTTGAAGGTCTGCCATTGGCTCCACGGCTGGGAAGTGCCCCAGTTATATCCGTCGAGACCTATCCAATCGACATAGTCGTCCCCGGGATACGCGAGATGCATGTCGTTCCATTTTTCTTTAGGCCATGAATCGTTCATCGGGCACCAGACGAACTTTGCGTTGGCGGCGCCTTCGTTCTTGAATATGTTCCTTACCCTCCTGAAAGCCGATACATACTTCTTCGGGTCCCTCCCGTTATTTACTATGCACCAGGGATAGCCTTCGATATTGAATTCATGCCCCCACCTTATGAAGATCGGATGTCCCCAATCGCGCACATCCCTTGCGTATTCTTTTATGTAAGAATCCCATTCTCCGGCATTTATATTGTCGAGCTTTATCCTCTCCTTATCCCTCCAGAGCCAAGGTTCCCAAACTATATGAGGAATCGCCCCATTCTTTATAGCCTTGTTCGCAAGGTCTGGATTAAAAGGAGTGCTCCAGTCCTGGTACCACATTATCACCGGCATCTTTTTGCCGACCTTTTTTTCAAAATCCTTGACGAGCTTTATGTTCGCGGGAGCCCCTTCCCTGAATATCCCGAAAAAACAGCCGTTCATTTCCTGTCCCGGAGGGCACTCTGCCGAAAAACAAACCCCTCCCATCCCTATAAATATCAAGGCGGACAAAAACAATCTTTTCATGCCAATACCCTTTCTAGTTTTTTTGTCGGATAAAGATATTATCCCTTTACGGCCCCTGCTGTCAAGCCTTTAACTATATGCTTTTGCAACATAAAGAACAGTATCATGACCGGCAGGGTAGCAACAGTTGCCGCCGCCATCATAAGATCGAACCTGTTCTGGTAGTTCCCGACAAAAAGCCTTATCCCGACGGGGATCGTCATGGTATCCGCGTTGCAGAGCACCCACGCGAACATCAATTCATCCCATGCGGTAAGGAACACATACACTCCAGTAGCGATTATGCCCGGAACGGCAAGAGGCAGCACAACATACCAGAATACCTGGAACGGATTACAGCCGTCTATCCTGGCCGCCTCTTCAAGCTCGACCGGTATGGCGGCAAAGAAACCGCGCAGTATCCATATCGAGAACGGTATGAAGAAAGCGCTGTATATCATGATAAGTCCGAAATACGTCCCCTTCATAGGGAATCCCGTCAACTGTGTCAGTTTCGTGAACATTATATATATCGGGATCAGGTACATAATGGAAGGGATCATCTGTGTAGCCAGGACCCCCACGCTGAACAGCTGGTTCCCCGGAAAATTGAACCTGGCCAGGGCATAAGCGGCCAATGTTGCAAATATCATGGCAAGCACCATTGTTATCCCGCAGATAATAAGGGAGTTCTTTAAATAAAGCCCGAAATCTATGTTCTTCCAAAGGTCTATGTAGTTTCTCCACCTGACCACCATATGTCCGTCTTTGACCAGGTACGTCTTATCCGCGGAACTATTGGAAATATTTATCTTGCTTATCCTGCCGGAAGAAGCTCCCGCGAAAAAACTATCGGCCTGGCTGCACAACCCGAAGACATCGGCACGGACCAGACGCTTGTCTTTAGTCCCTTCTACGGGAGTAAAGACGGCCTCAAAATTCTTTACGGACCCTGTCATAAGGTCAACAACGGAAAGTCCGCCGTTCGTCCCGGCATACATATTGCCTCCGCTGAAATAGACGGCATTGACCCTGTCCGATAAAAGCCCGTTCTGTGCGGTAAAAGACCTTAATATCTTCCCGGATGAAGGAGAGAACGAATATATACCGCTGGACGTAGTGAAGAAAAGGTTCCCGTTATATGGAGTAAGGTTCTTTATGTCGATCTGAGGGAGCCCCAGTTGTCCTAAACTGTATGTCCTGACAACAGAATTTTTTGACGGATCAAAAGCCAATATCCCTTTATTCGTCCCTATCCATAAGAGGTTCCCGTACTTTAAGATCGAAGTAGCCTGGCATGGAGAAAGATCACAACTAAAATCGATCTCTTTATCAAAACTTCTCTTCTCTTTATCGAACTGCAGAAGTTTTTCTATGCCTTTCTGCTGTACGCCGAACCAGATGTTCTTATTGTCCTGGGCCATTACGGTCGTCACGACCTTGTTGATATCGAAGTTCTTGAACTCATAGGGGAAGACCCTTCTCTTTGAGAAGTCATCTATAGAGGCCTGTATGAATCCCCTGTCGGCAGTACCGATCCAGACATTCTGGTCGTCGGTTATAAAGCTCGTCGCCATGGACTTTACGGAATCCCTCTTTAACAGGGCGCCTGAATCGATATCGAACTTGTTCAATGCGCCGTCAGACGTAAATACAAAAAGGGAGCGGCCTCTGGCCTCCAAGACTATCGCATCGTTGCCGGCCCTGCCGAAAGGGACCTTGCCTAGAAGTATCTCGGTGTTGCTCTTAAAAGAGGAGAATAGCATCCAGAATATAGGGAAGATCGTTATTATTAGCAGAACGACCATTATCACGTCAATAACCCTTTTTACGAGCCGCTGCTGCATATAATAAGAAAGCTTCATCTCTTTATTCCCTCATCTCCTCGGCCTTTTTATAGAACCTGTACCAGAAGTTGACTATTATGACCATGACTATCATCAAAAGGACCGAAGCCGCGGCCCCGACACCGAACGCCCATTGCTGGAAGGTGTTCCTGAATATATTGGTCATCATAAGGTCGCCCCATTCTCCGGGATATCCAGCGCCAAAGCCGAACATCATGATGACGATATTGAAAGAGTAGGTATTGTATATGAG
>JAKLHX010000054.1 GCA_022709925.1 Candidatus Margulisiibacteriota bacterium | reverse complement strand
TTTTATGAACAGTACGGGATCGAACCGGTCGGGCATCCATGGCTAAAACCATTACGGCTTGGCATACATAAAGATTATCCGTTCTTCAAGATGGACGGGGAAGAACTGCATGAGGTTGCTGTTGGCCCCGTACATGCAGGGATAATAGAGCCCGGGCATTTCAGGTTCATCTGCCACGGTGAAAGGATATATCATCTTGAGCTTCAACACGGATACCAGCATAAAGCGATCGAAGACCTTTTCATCAACAGTAAACAGATCAACAACTGTCTTGTTGAATCAATAGCAGGAGATACCGTAATAGGCCATTCCATAGCATATTCAAATGCTATCGAGGCATTATCCGGGATACAAATATCGCAAAAAGCGGAGATCATCAGGGAGATAGCGCTTGAGCTGGAAAGGATCGCGATCCACATAGGCGATTTAGGTGCAATATCAAATGATATCGCGTACCAGATGGGAAGCGCGGTTTTTGGAGTAACGAGGACCTTAATAGTAAACACTATGCTTGATATCTGTGGAAGCAGATTCGGAAGAGGACTGATAAGAATAGGCGGAGTAGTATTTGATATTGACAACGTTCTTCAAGAAAGGGTAAGAACTGCTCTGGATAAAGCCGTCGCGGATGTCGAGAGAACGGCAAAGACCATGTTCTCCACATCAAGCGTTTTATTACGGCTTGAAAAGACCGGCACGGTAAAAAAGAATAACGCTCTCGAATTGGGACTTGTCGGGATGACGGTCAGATCATCAGGACTTGATCTGGACATCAGAAAAGACCACCCCTATGGCAACTATGGCGCCCTTTCGATAAAATGTGAGCATCCGAATAGCGGCGATGTTTTCGCAAGAACATATATAAGGTACGCTGAGATTAAAAAGTCGGCTGAGATCATAAGGACATTATTGGTAATGCTCAAGAGCGTAAAAGAGGACGATCTCATTCTTGAGGCATCGAACAGCGCTTCTCCCGGCAGCTTGGTCGTTTCAATGGTGGAGGGTTGGCGCGGAGAGATCGCACATACCGTATTAACGGACAATGATGGGAATATAAAGCGGTACAAAATAAAAGACCCGTCATTCAACAACTGGATCGCGCTCGCTCTTGCGGTAAGAGGCATCGGGATATCTGATTTCCCTCTCTGCAATAAGAGCTTTGATCTTTCGTATTGCGGGAATGACCTTTAGAAAGGCCGGAATATGCTGAACACATTAAGGTTGAGATATTTTCAAGGAAAACAATTTATTGACGAACCTGAAAAGGCCGTATTGGGAGAAAAATTTAGAGGGATCCCCAATCTAGACAATGATAAATGCGACAAATGCCAAAAATGCGTTGCCGTCTGTCCGACAAAAGCCATTGGAACTGAACCATTAGATCTTGATCTGGGAAAATGCGTCTTTTGCGGGGATTGTGAAAGGTCCTGTTCCGCCGGAGCGATCAAATTCTCGAATGATCACCGTCTTGCGTCAACAGAAAAGGACCATCTGACGATCAGATCAGGAAAAACTACCGGTGAATATATCCATAGCGCCATCGAAGGAAAGGGATCGATCCATAAGATATTTGGCCGGTCACTTAAACTGCGACAGGTGAGTGCAGGAGGCTGTAACGGGTGCGAAATGGAACTTAACGCGTGTTCAAACGCGAACTTTGATATGGGCAGATACGGGATCGAATTCGTCGCTTCCCCTCGTCACGCGGACGGAATAGTCATTACGGGACCTGTAAATAAGAATATGGCGGCCGCGCTGGAAGATACTATAAAAAGCGTTCCGAACCCTAAGCTCATTATCCTTGTGGGTGCATGCGCGATCAGCGGAGGCGTATTCCAGGGCTCCAATAAATTGAACCGAACGATCCTTGAAAGACTTGATATTGATATCTATATTCCCGGCTGCCCGGTCCATCCTCTGACATTTATTGATGGAATAAGAAAATACCTGGATAATAAGTGATATGTCATCCAATAAACAAAAAGTCCTCGACTTCATAGAAAGTATCCCCAAGGGAAAGGTCTCGACTTATGGCCGCGTTGCGAAAGCAACGGGGATAAGATCCCCCAGAGCCGTAGGAAAGATCCTTCATCACAACCCGGACCCTAAGAAATATCCGTGCCATAGGGTAGTATTCAAAGACGGCAGCGTTTCTATAAACTATGCTTTCGGCGGGAGATCCCAACAAATGGCACGGTTAAAAGAAGAAGGCATTATCTTCACATCCGATAAAGTAGACCTAAAAAAACATTTGTTGTGATCCTCCGGAACTTTTTCATATCTTGGTTGTATCATTAGTGTGTGAACGACATAAAGCGGGATACGGACATAAATCAAAATTACATAGACATAGAAACAATAAAAGCTTTCCAAAATGGAGATATGAAAGCTTTCCGCGTAATATATGACGGAACAAAGAACATGGTCTACTCAATAGCACAAAGGCTTGTAAGGAACGGCCAGGACATAGAGGACATTATGCATGATGTATATCTGCGGGTGTATGAACAAAGGAACAAATACAGCCCTAAAAGATCGAAGTTCACGACATGGGCATATCGCGTAGCCTTAAACCACGCGATAAACATGACAAGGTCCAAAAAATGGCTGCCGATAGATATAGACATGGATAAATTCTTCCCGCATAAAGTCGAGGATAACGATATCCTTGAGCGCATGATCACGGATGAAAGGTCTTCAAAGGTTAATCTGGCGCTCAAAAATATCCCCATAAAATATCGGGTATGTCTTGTAATGAAAGAAATAGAAGATCTCTCGTATCAGGAGATAGCGGATATCCTGGGAATAAGCATAGGGACCGTGCGGTCCCGAATATACAGGGCTAAAGAAGCCTTGAAAAAACTTTTGACAGAGAGGTAATATCCATGGAAAGAGGAAGATTCCCGTCTTCGGAAAAGGTCTGGGACAGATTGGTCGTTTCAATAAACGATACGCCGAAAAGAAAGTCTCCCCTACAACAGGAAGCCGTCATCGCGCTGTCTATGGCCGTATGCTTCATGTTCTTCATCAATTATGAGACTATAAAGAGGTCGGGATTGAACGATTTCATATATACCAATCACAGTCAATTGGCCGACCCGAGTGACAGCAGTTTTGCATCGGACGCCTGGACAAAAATAAACACCAGATTACAAAAGGAGGAATAAAGATGAACTTGAAGATATTGAACGCCGTTTTGGCCGTTATTCTGGCGATATTAATAGGGATATGGGCATTCTTCATGCTGTCCCCGCGGGAGATGCGCCCGCCAAACATAGATAAAGAATTAGGCCTCAACAGGTCCCAGATACAACAGCTTGGGAAAATACGCCGCAAGATGATGTCCGAACACAGGGAGATATTCCAAAAAATACGGGCACTCAATGGAGCCCTCGACAAAGAATTGTCGAAAGATACTATAGATGAAGCGGCAATATCAAGGATCGAGAAAGAGATAAAAGTACAACATGAGAGATCGGCGGGACTGAGAGTATCCGCAATAGTCGAGAGCAGGAAGATCCTCGGGGCAGATAAATTCGCGAAAATGACGGACCTTTTTGAGAAAAAAAGAAAGGAGAGACCGATGAGATGGCGCCGTGGCCCGGAAAGACAAAAAGACAGAACGGATAAAGACCGGCGGGAAGATAACGGCCCTCCGCCGCCTCCGGAATTCGGGTTCTGAAAAAAATAAAAAGGAGAGCACATCATGTCCAGCATAAACAATATAAGCAATAATCCGAACTTTATGATCGACTACAGCGCACTTTTATCCGATGATTCTAAAAAGAAGTCTGAAAAAGACGAGTTCTCCGAGATACTGTCGTCGCTGATGACCCCTCCTCCCCCGCCGCCACCGGCAAAGAACCCTCCCATGGACCTTGAAAAGCTGTCGGAAGCGATCTCTTCTTCCGCGTCCATAAGCGACTCCGATAAAGAGGAAATATTATCCCTTATAGAGACCATATCCAAATATGCTGAAGATAATGATATCGATTCCTTGTTTGCTTCGCTCCGCAGCGGAGCGGCATTGACCGACGATCAAAAGAAAGTACTGGACACATTAAAATCGTATCAGGACCAATTGGTGGCATATCTTAAGGATTCTATGGACGACTTAAAGGCCGCGTCGACCGAGGAGACCGGCTCTACGAGCTGATCTGAAAGGTCATTTTTCCTTCATTCTATAGACGATCGAGTCCGATTCCGTCTCGTCGGCAATGATCATTTTATGCGGGAGAAATACCTTTGACGAGGTCTCTTTTATATAAAAATCATTAAGCCGCACTTCAAGGTTGACATCGGCCGGGATGACCTTAAAATCATCGTCTTTGGACAAGCCTTCCATAGGCGTCGCCCATTCCTCTATTACCGATGACACCGTCACTCGCTTGCCGCGGAACTCCTCGCCGAACTCGGTTAGGATCGCCAAATGCGGCCTGGATTCTTTCATAAGGTTTATTGACCCGATAAGTCCGAGATGCTGCGATAAGAGCTTGCCTTCTTCTTTTTCAAGAGAGCCTATGTTGAAAAGTAGTACCTGGCATCCCTGATACTCGCTTCCCAGTCCGGTCTCATAACGGGTATCTCCGGTTATGCCTATTTTTATTATTCTGTCATCCTTATCCTTTACGGAAGTCTCGATCACAACGCCCACGGCCGATTCCTGGTGCGTCCACAATTCTTGATGGAATGCCTGCTTGACGTGTATGACACAGCCGTATTTTTCTTTTAAAGAAGTGTGGTCTACATGCTCTATCGTTGATCCGGGCGTCATCAACCTGAAATTGATCTCCTTGTTCCCGAGAGGGTCAAGTGCGTTGAACAATCCCTGATATTTAAGCATTACGCCGGCCGAACCAAAAACATCTATATGATGTATCTTGTTGTGAGGGACATTGTCATTATGTTTGGCAAGCAGTGAAAGGATAGATTCCATGGATTCCGTATGGTCATCGTGGTCATGAGTGACTATTATCGCATCAAGGTCGACAATCGAAAGGTCCATATCCCTGAAGAGGTCAATGAACTCATATCCGGGATCTATCGCAATAGACTTTACGACCCCCAAGTGATTTTTTAAGGTTAGAAGGTATCCTCCTCCCTGGCTTATATTGGTCGAAAAAAGAGGGGAACTTGAGTTCCACTTGTGAAGTATCTTTAGCACGTTCGCTCCCATAACTTTTTCAACAAAACGGGGGGTGTTGAGATCGTTCCTTAACTTTTCTTTCGTCTTCGCGACTTTTTCGATCATCGGGAATATCGTATCTTCCATATACGATATGGCGCGTATGGCCCCGATATCGCTTTGTTTATACATATGACTGTGTTGCCTTGAGATCTTAAAATCTTCGTAAGAATCCTTGAACTTTCCCTGCAGGAACCTGGCTATAGCGCGGCAATACATAAGCCTGTGGGACAAGTTCTCTCTGCCGTGCGCCCTTTTATATGTTTCGTCATATATATGCTCGGCTTCTTTGTATAGCCCGTCATTAAGGCAAATGAACCCTATGATGTCCCAGGGCGCATCTTTTTGATAATCGACATGCGCACCTATATATCTGTCGAGAGTGCGTATTATTATGGACAGCTTTGCCTGTATCCAAAGTTTTCTGTCGGACGGCACAAGTCTTTTGATGTTTTTCCAGGTTTCAGGCCTGTCAGCGTCAAGGTCCATAAGGCTTATGGTAACAAATTATCTGTGATATGACTACTTGCTTTTTTTAACTGAAAACCCGAAATGCCCGAGCCTTTTACCCAAAGAGTAGTACTGCCCGTGCGAGTAACAAATGGGGTCTGATCTCTCCAGATCGAACTTGCCCGTCCTGTCCGTATATTTGTCATCGGCATGTATGCAAAGCACTTTTGCGATGAACATGTCATGGCTCCCTAATTTCTTTATCTCTTCTACGGAACATTCGATATTTATCGGGCTTTCCTTTATGAGCGGGGCCTTTACCGTTTCCGCGCATAGCGGGGTCAACTTCATTTTTTTGAACTTATCCATATCCCGGCCTGACTTTACGCCGCAGTAATCTGTTTCGAACACAAGGTCTTTTGTCGTGATATTTATGACGAATTCTTTATTCTTCTTTATTATGTCGTGTGAATATCTGGATGGCCTCACGGATATTGAGCATATCGCCGGATCAGAACAGATGGTCCCGACCCAGGAAAGGGTTATGATGTTGGCCTTCGATGTATCGCCGTCACCATCATAAGTCCCGCATGTTACCATGACGGCCGGAAGCGGATATATCATCGTGCCCGGTTTCCAGATAGTGCGGGACATACAATCACCTCCTTAATAATTTTAAGAAACAGCTCATGTCTTCGGGGATATCAGCCTTGATGGAAATATTCTCTCCGCTATCGGGATGAACAAAAGAAATGCTCCCGGCATGTAGAGGGGTCCTGGAGATGACCAAGCTATGGGTTTCATCTTTTTGTCCGGTGATATCTGCTACATATATAGGTTCTTTCCTTCCGTAAAGAGGATCTATTGCCAACGGATGGCCAATGGCTTTCAGATGGAGCCTTATCTGATGCCTTTTGCCTGTTACAGGGACTATCCCTAAAAGGGAGTAATCATCAAACCCTCCCAAAAGGGACACTCGGGTTATCGCCTCTATCCCCGTCTTTGCGAGCGCAACCTTTTTTGAATGGGCCTTGCTTTTTGATATGGGGATATTTATCTCTTTTTCTTTAAAATCGACACGGCCTTTGACTATGCCTATATATTTCTTCTCTATTTTTCTTTGGTCGAACTGCATGTTTATCGATCTGTGGGACTTCGCATTCTTTGCGAATACGACCACTCCCGAAGTGTCTTTATCCAGCCGATGGATAACGAAAAGTTTTTGGCCGCATATCTTTTCCGCTATCCCGTTCAATGCGCGATCTTTCGGGACCGTATCGCTCGGGATCGTAGTTATCCCGGCGGGCTTATTGACGGCTATTATAGAATCGTCCTGGTATACGACCTGTATGTCCTGCATATGATAATTATACTTGAAAAGACCCATGAACAGCAGAAAGACAAAAGGATAAGGCTCTCTAGCGATCTTTATCGCTTTGCTTTATCCTTTTTGCGTTCAAGCCTACTTCTTACATGTAGATATCCCAAAAATGGAATATAATCCGCAATAACCTATGATCCCTGTGATCAAAGGTATAAGACCTATTGCCCCCCACCAACTTCCGGCAGTGAACCCCCAAACGATCATGACGACCCCCAAAACTATCCTTATCCAGCGGTCAAAGGTCCCTACATTCTGCTTCATTTTGTCTCACCTCCGATCGTAAGGCATTATATCAGAGGGCACGGCTTAATAAAGGACATTATGCAATATGATCATTTTCCGTTTAAATGTCACAAAATCGATCAATATATGCTATAATGAACATGTCGAGTTTAATGATTGAGAATTAAAAAAGCATCTGCTTCTTTTTTGTGAGTGTCTC
>JAKLHX010000053.1 GCA_022709925.1 Candidatus Margulisiibacteriota bacterium | reverse complement strand
CATTTAAATCTTACTTCTACCGATCGCGCGTGGGCTTTAAGGCCCTCCACATCTGCGAGCTTGATTATATCTTTACTTACTTTTTGTAAGGCCGGTTTAGTATATCCTATCACGCTCTGTTTTTTTACAAAATCATATACCCCTAAAGGAGAAGAGAACCTGGCAGTCCCGTTCGTCGGAAGGACGTGGTTTGGCCCTGCTATATAATCCCCTATTGAGACCGGAGAGAACGGTCCCAGAAAAACAGCGCCGGCATTCGTTATCTTTTCCAGAAGTTTTTGCGGGACCGCGACTAAAAGTTCCAAATGTTCCGGAGCTATCTTGTTGGACATGGCAACAGCCTCTTCAAGATTTTTAACCGTCTTTATAGCGCATTGTTTCTTATATGCCGAATGTTTCAACTGGTTCAACACATCCCTTTCGATATCTTTGGAGGTCGTTATAAGAAGGGCTTTTGACAACGGATCGTGTTCAGCCTGAGCTATCATGTCTGTTGCTATAAATCTGACATCGGCAGTTTCATCGGCAATGATGACCACATCGCTTGGCCCTGCTATCTTATCTATGCCAACCGTCCCGTACAAGAGTTTTTTCGCGAGCGTCACATATATATTGCCCGGCCCCACTATCTTGTCCACTTTGGGTACTGTTTTTGTGCCGAACGCCAGAGCAGCTATCGCCTGTGCGCCGCCGATCTTGTAAATATCTTTTACTCCAAGTTCCGCTGCGGCGGCAAGCACATGAGGAGCTATTTTCTTGTTTTTTCCGGCAGGAGTGACCATGACGATATTCTTCACTCCGGCTATTTGCGCAGGGATGACGTTCATCAATACGGATGATGGATAAGAAGCTCTGCCGCCAGGGACATAGACCCCCACCGACCCTATCGGAATGTTCCGAAGACCTATTAAAACATCATCATCAAGCGTTTCAAACCATTGGTCCGGTCTTTGTTTTTCGTGATAGAACCTTATGTTCTTTATAGCTTTTCTCAGTGAATAAAGATAATCAGGGCCTGCTTGTTTTATGCTGTCCTTGAGCTCCTCTTTTGAGACCTTTAATTCGCCGGCTTTCAAGGAAGCCCCGTCAAATCTCTTGGTATATTTCAACAAGGCCTTGTCCTTGTTCTTTGCCACGTCCTCTATTATTTTTCTTACGATCGATTCTTTTTTATCTATCACAGAAGTCTAGACCCCTTCTTTACTATGGAATAATCTGCCAGGACCACGCCGTATATCATCTCCACATCATCGTCTATTATACAATTCTCGCCTATTATACAATTTTTGAGCTTTACGTTCTTGCCTATTTTTGAATTCCTGAGCATTATACAGTCTTCAACATAAGCTCCTTCCCCTACTACGACCTTTTCCCCCAACACGGAAAAATGACTGATCTTGGCCTTATCATGTATCTGCACATTCCGCCCTATGATAAGAGGCCCTTTTAGTTTCGCGGAAGGGGTTATCACGGCATTTTGGTCTATTATGATATTCCCCTTGATATGCCTGCCCTCAATATTCACCAGGGCCTCGCCGCTGAGGATGTCTTTATGTGCCTGCATATATTTCTTTGGGCTGCCTATGTCCAGCCAGTAAGAATCTGAGACCATCGCAAATACCCTCTCGCCATTCATAAGGAGTTTCGGGAAAAGCTCCCTTTCAAAAGAATACGCCTTGCCTTTCGGTACATCCTTAAAAACGGACGGATCTATCACATATATGCCGGCATTTATATCCTTTGTTGTAACCGACTCCCAGCTCGGCTTTTCAAGGAACTTCTCTACGCGGCCGGCATCGTCCGTTATTACAAGCCCGTAAGGAGTCGGGTCTTCTACTTCCGTAAGCGCTATCGTGACCTTTGCTTTTTTCTTTTTATGGAAGTTCACGAGGTGTGCGATGTCTATGTTCGTAAGGATATCTCCGTTGAACACTATCATGGGCTCATCATCAAAATATTTTTCGGCGTTCTTTACTGCCCCTGCCGTACCCAGAGGGTTTTTTTCTATTGAGTAATGTATCTTGACGCCGAGATCGCTGCCGTCTCCCAAGATCATTTCCATGGCTTTTGGCAGATAATGTAGGTTCAGGATTATTTCTGTAATGCCGTATTTTTTCAACAACTCGATCTGATGGAGGACGAACGGCTTGTTCGCAACGCTGACTATCGGCTTTGGCCTGTTATAAGTAAGAGGCCTTAGCCTTGTCCCTAACCCGCCTGCGATTATTACGGCTTTCATCTTATCCGGCAAGCTCCTTTTTCAGCCTGTCTATCGCTGTCACCGGCGTCGGGTCAACACCTCTCAAAAGAGCAATGTATGCGCTGACAAAATCACCTATATAACATAAGGACATCATCCTCGAAAGGCTTGTTTCTCCTTCTGACCATATCTCTATTATGTCTTCTATCCCTGCGCTTATTATCCCTTTGGTAGCTTCTATCCTTTTCTTTATCTTTTCGCTATCGGAACTATCCCTTAATAATACGGCGCAGAAATGCCCCTTGCCCTTATCAAGGCCTGAAAGGTTCACGATCTCATTGTGGTCCATTTCAGGAAAAACATTCGCGACGGATGTGATCTTGCTGTTCTCGCTGAACTGGCATTTCCACCTGTAAGCGGCGACGTCGCTGCCGGTGGTCGATCCTAATATCACCGGGATCTTTGAAAATATCTTCGACGCTGTTTGTTTTGCCGTATTCTCTTCATGTTTTATAGCCGGCTTGTTCCTGTCCCTTATTTTCTTAAGTACTGGGATGCATTCTTTTATCTGGCCCTTGAATCCGCATCCCGGAAAAACATCTTCGACCGCATACAATAATGCCGCCAGGATATAAGGCATCGAAGCCCTCGGAGGGAACCCTTGAGGGAGAGGATAAATAACATTGCCGTTCTTTTTGGCAAGTTGTTCTATCTTCCCTCCGGAAGTGATGCATATTATCCGCGCCCCTGCCTTTTTCGCGTTTTCATACGCGGAAATGGTCTCCTCGGTATTCCCGGAATAGCTCAACACGAATACAACGCTGTTCTTCCCGACAAATTTTGGCAGATCGTACGCCCTTGAAACGGATGCCGGAATATCCAGACATTCGGAAATAAGTTTTTGGGCGACATCGGCGCTGATGGCGGACCCGCCCATACCGCAGAACATGATGTTCTCGATCTTCCCGGAGATCTTTTCCGGCCGGATGCCTTCAGATGCGGCGGATGATCGCTCCATCATTTCGGGAAAACCCTCTATCAGGGACAACATCCCCGACTTGTCTATTTCTCCCGCACTTTTTGCATTGTCCAGAATATTCATTTTATCTGACCTTTTATTATTTCAACGGCTTTGTTCAATTGTATATCATCTTTGTCGTCATCGCTCGGGTATTCAGGCTCCGCCTCGGAACTTGCCGTTTCTTCAGGATCCCTTTCCTTGCCGGTCTTCACCTCGATATCCGGTTTTATCCCTTTTTTCGATATATCGCTCCCGTTCGGCGTAAGATATTTAGCAACTGTAAGCAGTAGCGCCGACTCATCCGGAAGCTGTCTTACGCTTTGCACGGAAGCCTTCCCGAAAGAATGATATCCGACCAATACGCCGTAATTATTGTCCCTTATGGCCCCGGCAAGTATCTCGGACGCGCTGGCGCTTCCTTCATTGATCAAAACGACCAGAGGGCCTTCCCAGATAAATTCCCCCGAAGACCGCAGCGACTCTTTGTGGCCATCCCGATCAACGGTAGAGACTATCACATCGCCTTTTTTAAGGAACATGCTTGCGATCTCTGCGGCATTTGAAAGCAGGCCTCCTCCGTTATTGCGCAGGTCCAAGATAAGCCCTTTGATCTTTTTTGCCTTCATCTCCTTAAGGGCTTTTCTGATCTCTTCGCTGGCATTTAGGTTCTCGAAAGTATTGAGCTTTATATATCCTATGTCGCCTGTCGGCATTTTTTGTTCTACGCTCTTTACTACTATCTTGTCCCTTATCATCGTAAATTCTTTTTTCTGTTTGTCCGATCTTTTTATGACGCCGATCTTCACGCTCGTCCCTTTTGGGCCTCTTATCATACTGACCGCTTCTTCAAGCCCCATGTCCTTTGTAAGGCGCCCGTCTATGCTTATGATATTATCCCCTGATTTCAGGCCGGCTTTATATGCGGGGGTGTCTGGTATCGGAGAAATGACCATTATTTTTTTGTTCTTTATGCCTATATATATGCCTATCCCGGAATAGGAGCCGTTCATCCTCATCTTCATCTCTTTATACGGTTTTGGCTCCATGAACCTTGTATATGGATCGTCCAAAGATTCCAACATGCCCTTTATGGCCCCGTAGACCATCTTCTTGTCATCGACGTTCTTTTCTACATAATCGCCTTTGACAAGTTCAAGTACCTGCATAAAGACCTGCAGTTTTTCGTTAAGCTCATCGGCGGCTTGGGCCTTGTTCACGGTCTGGACGGATATGGACACGACAAAAGAGAACGCTAAAATGACCGCCATCCTTACAAAATACTTCTTCATGGCTCCTCCGTTTTTTTATTACGGCAGCGATCGCAGAGGGTCCTGCGTTGCTCCGTTCTTTCTTACCTCAAAATGCAGATGCGGACCGGTAGAATAGCCCGTGCTCCCGATCAATCCTACGACCTGCCCTTTATCCACCATCTGGTCTTTTTGGACATATATCCTGGACATATGCCCGTAAACTGTGGACAGGCCTCTGCCATGATATATGATAACAGCTTTTCCGTATCCTCCCCACCATCCGGCAAACAGGACTTCTCCGCCGTCCGCGGCATGTATCGGAGTACCGTAGGAATTTGCTATATCAAGACCCGTATGCATATTGCGCCTGCCTGAGAACGGGCTTCTGCGGTACCCATATCTTGAAGTTATCCTGCCCCTCACAGGCCAGATAAAATTCCCGGTCCCTTTCCCCATCGCAACGCCTTTAGATGCTCTTTCGGCAACTATCCTTTGTATCAATGTTTCGATCTCTTTTGATGTCTTTTCGAGCTCCTCTATCTTTTTCTCGTAGTCTTTTCTTCTTTCCTCAAGCTCCTTGTAAACCTTTTGTTTTTCTTCCGCCTGTTTTTCTATGGTTTTCTTCTTATGTTCTATATATGAAGCCAGGGTCTTTATATCTTCAGTAACCCCTTCAAGCTGGTTCTTGTTCGTAACTATTTTTTTATGTTCTGATGATATCTCGTTGACGATCGAAACATCCCGGGACATTATTTTCTCGAAAAAATATGACCTGTTTATGAAGTCGGATAAAGTATCGGACGACAGCATCATCTGCACATAATTTATGCCGCCGCTCTTATATATTTCCCTGATCCTGCTCCTTAAAAAATCTGAACGGTTCGCCAATCTTTTTTTCGCGTCTTCGATGGAAACCGTTAAAAAATTCAATTTCCTCTGGTTCACCTGTATCTGCTGTTCCGCTCTGCCGAGCTGCGTTTTTGTCTTTGTCAGGCTCCTATTGATGACAAAAAGCCTTTGCACGACATTTTGTTGTTCTCTTTTTGTCTTCTGGAGCTTTGCTTTGCTTTTTTCAAGCTCTTCGTACACCTTGTTAAGTTCCTGTCTTTTTTTGGAGAGGTCTTCGTTTTCATTTTTGGTCTGTGAAAAAGCGGCCAATTGGAAAGGCATCAAGAATACCAATAATAAAGTCAGCATTTTAAGGGTGATCGGCTTCACATTTTTATTATAGTACAAGCCTAAGTAAAACAAAACCCCCGAAAAGATCGGGGGTCTTGAATTTGAACTACAAAAGTCCTGAACTAGAACGAATAGGCATAACCTACCGCCGCGTTCACACCTTTGAGAGCCGCTACGCCGTCTGCATATTTGAGACCGGCATAACCAAGTTCTCCGTAGATGCTTCCGAAATCAGGTACTTTATAAGAACCACCGACGAACGCTTCAGCGCCCCATTTACCGGTCCTACCGGCATTTACCTTCACAGGCAATATGTATGCGGCACCTACGTACCAATCAACCGGGAGAGCAGCGGTCTTAAGCATGTCTAATGCATAAGTTCCGCCGATCTTTACGTCGACTGATTTCATCGCGTTATCAGCAGTTGCTGAGCTGTTCGGGTTGTTCCCGGTCACATAGTCAACGCTCAACCTGGCTTTTGCACCAGGAAGAATGCCGGCCAATGAGTAATCGAGATCGCCTGTCACAGCAAATAATCCCGCGGTCAGACCGACTTTAGCACCAACGGACATCCCCATACCTGCAGAAGCCTTGGCCGGTGTTGGAGCCGGTGCCGGCGCGACTGGAGCTGGTGTTGGAGGTACCCATGGTGTTTCAATAGCCGGTTTAGGGACTATTTTCTTAGGAGCCGGCTTTACCACCTTTTTCTTCACTACCGGTTTCTTTTTGGAAACCTTCTTTTTAGTAGCAGCGAATGAAGAAGTTGACAAGCTGGCTATCAAAGAAACACTGAGAAGAATCGCTAATAGCTTTTTCATTTTTTATTTTCTTTCGGTTCAAATATCCAACAAAAGATCTGAAGTCTTCCATGCCTTGATCAAGAGTATCCTAGTTCCCTCTTTTTAGGCGTTTAAGTACCTCAAATATCTGCTAGATCTGACGGCAACCGAAATACTAAAGCACCTCCTTTTAGCCGTCAAACTGTATATAATGTTATATATTAAGGCGGGTTTTGTCAAGTGGTTAAATCTTTGTAACGTTTATCCGGCCTATGACCCCCATACGGTCGCCCTTTATGGCCATTATTCCGCTCAATTCCTTCAATTTTCCGTACTTTTCTATCGCCGCGTCTATATCCTGGGTCTTTTTGATCGTATTGCCGATGGCCGTAGCCGCCGCATCCGCAAGTGCACATGACCTGGCTTTTATGACAACGGCATCCGCACTGCCGAAGCTGAAAGAAGGTCCGACGGTCCCGGAAGAAGTACATATCCCGATAGGGGTCTCCTCGGGCTCTATTTCAATCGCTATTTTCTCCGAAAAAGGTGACTCCCCGGCAAAAACGGCTACTTTCCTTGGGATATCGGTCTTCATGAAAATGTCCCCGCCATTTTCTATAATGACCTGTTTTGAGAACTTAAGGAGCTTTCTTCCAACGGCTTCGGCAATAGCACCTGCCACCGATGCCATCGGATCGACCCCCATCTTTGAAGCCGCCTTCATCATATTGCGCACTATCTCCGGAGCGAAAAAATCGTATCTTACGGGAACAAAGGATGTTTCAAGCAGAGGATGTTTCGTTATGTATTTCGTCAATGACATATAGAGCTCTTTGACCGCTTTTTCCGCCTTCTCTTTAAGGTCCGGGCTGTCGCAGACAACTAAAAGGTCGGTCTCTCCGTAGAGGACCCTGAACTGGCAGAGGTCATCGCTTTTTGAATATTGCCTGTATGTTCTTTCGTCATACATCGGAAAGTACCGAAATAAGGCGGTCTATATCGGATTTTGCGTTCATCTCGGTAAAACAGAACAGC
>JAKLHX010000052.1 GCA_022709925.1 Candidatus Margulisiibacteriota bacterium | reverse complement strand
TCCAAGGACCCAAGTAGGGTAGAGTACTATTGTCTTTGAAGAAAGAGGCATTTTTATAAGGTCTTCGTGCATTTTATATTTGCCTCTTATATAAGGGGTCCCGCAGACAAGAGCTTCTTTGGCGGGAAGATTGTTCTTTCCGAGTATGCTTGCAGTCGAAAAATATATGATCTTCTTTACCTTTTGGGGATCGATGCAGTTGAACAGATCGATGGTCTGCTGATGGTTCCCGTCCTCTCCTCCCCAGTCGGCCAGAAGATGTATGACATGATCGGCTTCTTTTATTATATGGGCGTATTTTTTTATATTCTTGAACTCGTCTTTTATGACGTTTATATCGGTGAGGTCATATTTCACCTTTTCGGGGCTTCTTATCAGGAACGTGAGGTCCAAGTTGTCCCTTTTCCGCAGTTCATCCATCAGATAATGGCCGACACATCCTCCCATGCCGGTCGCGAAGAGCTTTTTCTTCATTTAAGCATATCCTTGAATTTTTCCGTCCATTCTTTAGCTATTATATCCCAGGTGTAACTTTCTTTTATGAACTGCTCCGCTTTTGTCCTCATATTCTCAAGTTTTTTTCCATCCTTCAGTAGTTTTACCGTTTGTTCGACGAATCTCTTTTTGAACCCGCTGCTGTAGGGGTCTCCGTCGATGAGTATCCCTGTTTCTTTATCCTTTATGCTTTCGGGAAGTGCCCCTCTTTTTGCGGCGACCACCGGGCATCCTGCGGCCTGTGCTTCAAGCGCTGCTATGCATGAAGTCTCGGCGAAGAACCCCGCTCTGGGGACCGGATGGCTAGGGTACAACATGAGGCTTGATATCTGCAGCTCTTTTGCCAGTTCAGAATGTTTCTTTGTCCCTTCTCTTACCACTCCGGGCTGATCCGTTCTATCGTATAGGGACTGGGCCAGTTTTTTGTCTTCGTCTTTGAGCATGCCCAGGTCCCATCCGCAATATATATGGAGCGTTGCTTGAGGGACTTGTTTCTTTATTTCCGGGAAGATCTCAAGAAGTATATCAAGCCCTCTTGCAGGGACGCTTGTGTAAACCAAACGATACGGGTCGCGCGGCAGAAGGGCCGGCTCCTCGAAGTATGGGAGATATACTCCGTTCTTTGTCTCATATATCTTCTCTCTATTTACTCCCACCTTTTCTACGCATATATCGCCAAGCCATTTGCTCACGACGAAAAGCTCGTCGCAATATTTGTTTATCAGTTTTCCTGCTAACTTAAGGAAGCCTGATCCAAGGACTTTTCTTATATCCTTGTAATTCCATACGTTTGAAAAATCATCATGGCCCCACCAGATCCTTTTTTTTGCCTTTATCGGGAAAAGAAATGCCGGCAGGTCCCTGAAAGATATGAATATATCGTAATCCTCGAACTTTGAATGATCGACAAGGTCCGCCAGTGTGGTGAAATTCCTGTAAAAGACACCGTCAAAGATACCGGAATCTTTGCCGCAGTTATTATATATGACCACCTTATGTCCGACCCGCGCGAGCTCTCTGCTTAAGTATAACAGCGCGGATTCGCTGCCTCCGAGAGGTTTCTTGTTTACGGTATCTCCTGAAAAGCCTGTTGTCATCCTTGCAAGAATTAATATCTTCAATTTGCCGATATCCTCCTGTAAATATTTAGCGTTTCTGCCGCCATCTTCTTCGCCGAAAAATATTTGGACCTTTCCAGGCTCTTTTTCTTCATGGAAAGTTGCATCTCTTTGTCCGCGAGGACCTTTTTCATGGCCGCGGATATTTTTTGTATATTCCCCGGGTCCACAAGGATCCCCGCATCCCCGACTATTTCTGGTATGCAAGAATTGTTGGAAGATATCACCGGAGCTCCGCATGCCATTGCTTCCAGTACCGGGAGCCCGAAACCTTCATAGAAGCTAGGCCATACGAATATCTCTGCTCCTGACATCAGTGCGGGGATATCCGTTTTGGGTATATATCCAAGGTGTTTTACATTGTTGGGTATTTCCAGTTCTTCGGCCAGCTTTTTTATATTAAAGCTTTGGGCGTCAGAACTACCGGCGATCACAAGGTCAGGAGGGGATTCATATTTAAGCAGTGAATATGCTTCCAGAAGGCCTCTGACGTTCTTTGTTTCGTTTATCTTGCCCAAGAACAGCATGTAAGGCCTTTTTATGGAATATCGGGTCCTTACCAGGCTGGACTTAAGCGATGTCTGCGGATAGAATTCTTCCCCGACGCCTTCATATACGACATCTATTTTATTTTCGGGAGCCCCGAAATGTTTTAAAAGATCTCTCTTGGTGTTCTGTGACGGGGCTATTATGATATCGGAGGTCTTTATAGCTTCCGCCAGCCTCAACCTTATTGCCCTTTTTTCTTTTTCTCCCGAAAAAGGAAGGAGTATCGAAGAGAGATCGTGTATCGTCGTTATCCTGCTGCGTTT
The DNA here is from genome assembly GCA_022709925.1 of Candidatus Margulisiibacteriota bacterium. Lineage (GTDB taxonomy): Bacteria > Margulisbacteria > WOR-1 > JAKLHX01 > JAKLHX01 > JAKLHX01. The sequence continues at coordinate 5,112 of JAKLHX010000052.1, read as the reverse complement.
TTTTTCAGGTCCCGGCATCAGCAGTCCCGTATCGTGGAATATTTTAAGCCCTTCCATAGCCGGGAACGGGAAGAAGCTTTTTTTGTGTATTATGTTGTGCTGGCGGAAATCGATCAATCCTCTTCTGAACAGCGGTGCCTGCGTGTACCATATAAAGAACCTGTCCTCTTTTTCTATGACCGACAGATGTTTTATCAGATTGTAGGTATAGCTTGAGATCCCGTCCATGTTCCCGAAAAGGGCGCTGCCTTCGATAGCATATGAATTGGTATTATTTTTCATCCGGGTGATAACTTTCGCTGTTGATGTTCTTGAATATATTAAGGAGTGCTTTTGCATGGTTCTCCAGGGAGAAATATTTTGACTGCTGTATGCTGAGCGCTCTCAGTTGCAGTCTCATATTGGGGTGGTCTTTAGCGTCCTTCATGGCTTTTACGAAGGTGCTCTTGTCATGACAGGGGACAAGGACAGCGCAATGCCCGAAAAGTTCGGATATTGCGCTGTTGTTGTATGCTATTACCGGTATGCCGCAGGCCATGGCTTTGAGCTCCTGTTCGCAAGCCATTTCATGCAGCGACGCGGTTATAAAAGCGACCGCTCCGTTAAAAAGAAGGCTCTTGTCCTCGTCCGGGATTTTTCCGGAAAAAACGATCCTGTTGTCGGCATCCATTTTTTTTATCTCGTCTTTTGCGTTCTTGCCGATCTCTCCTTCGATGACAAGAAGGCAGTCGTTCTTCAGGTTTATGAACCCGTAAAATATGTCGACCAGTTCTTTTACATTATTTCTTTTTGCGGCACCTCCGGAATAAATGAAATAAGGCCGTTCTATCCCGTATCTTGAGGCCGTTTGCTGGGTTTTTACATCGGAATAAATGGGCGCATAGTCTTTGTCTACAGGATAGGGGACCACCTCGATCTTTGCTTTGTGGATCCCGAGTCTTTTATATATGACCTTTTTGGAATATTGGGAGAAAGTTATTATTCTGTTCGCTTTTTTTGCCGCCGCCAATTGGAGATCAAAGTTCAGCTTTGTCTCAAGGCCTTTTTCTTTTTCATCGGGGAACATAAGCCTGTTGAGGTCGGTTATTGCTACCGCCGTTTTGCAAGGCTGTCTTAGTGGTATGTTCAGTCCGGGGCAATAGAATATGTCGATATTGTTGTTCGCGATCGCGAACGGCAGGAAAAGCTCCTCATATATCCATGAACGGAGATCGAATTCAACGTTTGCGAGTGCCTGATCATGGCATGGCAGCGCTTCGATCTTCTTGCCGCGCTTTCTGTTATATCTAAATACTAAATGCTCATCAGTCAGGTCGTTGTCACACAAGAATTTTATCGCGTTCTTCATCGGGTCCGCGGACTTGCTGAGGAAGTTATATCCTATGTGCATCATTTTTTATTGTTTCCGCTATTTTTTTGCTTGCTCCCGGTCCGCCCATTCTTTCGATCCCTGTTTTTCCCATTTCATCTCTCTTTTTTTTGTCCTTCAGAAGTTCACAGGCTTTTGCCGCGATATCTTTCGGTTCGTTCTTTGCAAGGAGAAGTGCTTTACCAAGAAGCTGGGTCTGCCTTCTGGCAAAAGAAGCAGTGTATTGGACCCCTCTGCCGGGAAAAGCCAGTACGGGCCTTCCCATTCCGGCGGCCTGTTCGTTCCCTGTCCCGGAAAGTCCTATAACGATCTCTGACAGTGCCAATATATCTCCGAACCGGTCCTTGTATATCTTCATGTTTTCCACTGTTTTGAACTTAGAAGTATCGGCAGAAGGTGATGCCGCTACAAGAAAGAATATGTTTTTTGCTGTTTTGTTGATCTCTTCTGCGGCGGCCGTTATATCTTCCATGTTCATGGCCGCATCATCCCTTGTGCCCGGAAGGATGCCGATGACCGCGGTCCCGTCTTTTATCCCCAATTTATCGCCTGTGACCGTAAAACAATCCATCATGGGATTGCCCGCATAGAATGACTTTATCCCGGCTTTGGAGAGATCTTCGTGCGTTTTTAGGTCCCTTGGAAAACAAAGCGAGCAATATTTCTTTAGAAAATACTTCTCCCAAGGAGTATAGCTGTAATCGTAATAGTCCGATTTTGCGCAGCCTACGAACATGAATTTGGTCTTTGTCATCATCGCGCCTACTATCGGCACGATATCGCCTACGGCTACGACCAGGTCAAATTTACTGCGCAATGCGCGCAGGGCTTTTATCTGTTCGATAGTGTTGCCCGCAAGCCCGGCGAAGACATCTTTCAGCATATTTGTGAAGCTTTGATATATGAACCCGCCGCTGGGGAGCTTTTTCCTGGGGCCCAGGATGTTTACTTTGAAAGGCAGGGATTCAAAGGTCTTTCCGTCGCCGACTATGGGCATCACGGAAATATCTTCGCCGGCCAGCTCTTTGATTATCCTGGCAGCGATAGTGTCTTCCCCGTGCCCGTTAGTTATGAAAAGTATCTTCATGTCAAAATAAAAGCTTAAGCTGATCTTTTTCTTTCGGTGTTTTTTTATCCTGTTTGAACTGCATGTCGAAAAGTTTTTTATAAAAACCGTCCTTTTCGATCAACTGCTGATGGGAGCCTTCCTCGATGATATTCCCGTCCTTTAATACTATTATCCTGCTGGCATTCTGGACGGTAGAAAGTCTGTGGGCGATAACAAATGTCGTTCTTCCTTTAATAAGATTTTGAAGGGCATTTTGTATAAGTCTCTCTGATTCCGTATCCAAGGAAGAAGTCGCTTCGTCGAGTATAAGGATCGCAGGATTTCTCAGAATGGCTCTTGCTATCGCTATCCGCTGTCTTTGCCCTCCGGAGAGAAGCGCTCCTCTTTCGCCGACCTCGGTATCGTAGCTTTTCGGAAGGGTCGTTATGAAATCATGAGCATTGGCAAGCGTCGCGGCTGCTATTATCTCTTCGTCAGTCGCATCCATCTTTCCGTATTTTATATTGTCCTTTATGGTCCCGCTGAAAAGTATCGTGTCTTGAGGGACTATACCGATCTGTTTCCTAAGACTGTCAAGCGTGAAGTCTTTTATATCCCTGCCGTCGATGGATACCGAGCCTTGGGTTGGATCGTAGAACCTCGGGATTAGGTTAACGAATGTTGTCTTCCCTGCACCGGAAGGTCCGACTATGGCGATTATTTCTCCGGGATCTGCCGAAAGGTCTATTCCGGAAAGGACCTCTCCGCCTTTGCCGTATGAAAAGCTTATTCCTGAAAACTTCACAGCTCCTTTTATTTGAGGCATGGCGGCCGCATCAGGCCTTTCTTTGACCGACGGTTGTATGTCGATCACTTCGAATATCCTCTCAGCTGAGGACAAAGCTTTCTGGATCGTCGTATTTATCTTGGAAATGACTATTATCGGATCTATCAACAGGAATGCTCCGGCGAAGAAGGCGATAAGATCGGAAGGATTGAGCCTGCCGTTTATGACCTCAAAACAGCCGAACCAGATGACCACGACGACAGCCACGACCTGCAAGAATCCCATTATTGGTTTTTGGGTTGTGTCTATTTGGGCCTCTTTCATGGACCAGTCAAAGCTGTGTTCCGCTTCTTTTTTGAACTTCTTTATCTCGTGGGATTCCATTGTGAAGGATTTGACGATCCTTGCTCCTGTTATCGTTTCCTGGAGCAGGTTGGATATGTCCGCTATTTTTTTCTGCGCATTCCTGCCTATCTCTCTCATTTCCTGGCCGAACTTCGTGATCGCGAACACGAACACGGGTGTTATCAAAAGTGCAAGCAATGTAAGCCTCCAATTGAGATACAGCAGATATCCAAGCACTCCGATAAGCGTAAGCATCTGCGGTATTATCTCTGTGGATATGACCACTATGGCAAGCTGTATGTTCGAGATATCATTGATCGTGCGGGACATGATCTCTCCGGTCTTCCATTTTGCGTAAAAATCAAGTGACAGGTCCTGGAGATGTTTGAAAGTTTGTATGCGGAGGTCCGTGACGACCCGTTGTCCTATGAACGAAGCGAGATACCCCTGTCCGTACTGGAACAGCCCTTTTATGAAGAACAACGCGAGCGTTATCCCTATGAGGATATTTATTCTGGCAAAATCTTTTGCTCCGACCGCCGAAGATATTTTGCTCACCAGCGGCATTACGGCGATATTGCAAAGCGAAAATATGAGCATGCACAGCAAAGCCATCATCAGCTCTTTTGTGTAGGGCTTAATATAGGAAAGCAGCCGGGAAAGCAGTTTCATGGTCTTAATTATAGCATTTACAGGAGTGTTGCGATCTGTCCCGCTATCTTATCGGACGCGCCCCCCGGGCCCATTACGTCCTTCAGTTCCTTGCCCATACTTGCGAGCCCTGCAGGGTCTTTGATCAGCTCAAGAGCCGTTCTTGCCACATCTTCGGCCCTTAGGTTCCCGCGGAGTTCGGGGACGATCATTTTGTCGGCTTTTCTGTTGGGAAGCGCTATATGTCTGTTAGCTTTGTTAAGTATTTTTATGGTGGCTTTTTTGATGTGGCGGCCTATCAGAGGAAGATTCCCTATCATTCCGGCCAATCCGTCAAAGATATAGGCTTCCGGTTTATTGAAAGGTATGACAACAAGCATCGGACATCCCATGGCGGCGGCTTCCGCCGTATTAGTCCCGGGGATGGTTATCATAAGGTCTGCCGCCCTGATCGCCTCGCTAGGATTCTTTTCTATTATAAGTACTTTTGTGCCTTTGGCCGAACTTATGTATTTCTTTCCGTCTATCATTTCCAGCCTTCCGTAAGTCCCGTCTTTCTTGTCTTCATTTTTCATCTTGTCCGAAGAGACGTATTCTTCAAGCTTTAGCGGGTTGCTGTAAGGAGAAAGTCCGAAAACAAGGGTTATGTCAGGCCGTTCCTCTTTTATAAGGTCCGCGACTTTTAAAAAGAAAGGAGCCAGGAACCTTAAATGGGCAGGCCTGCTGCCAGGCATAAGGGTTATCGTGAAATTCTCTTTATTTTTTTGTTGTCCGTCCAAAGATACAGCGTCGACCATCAGGTCTCCGACGACAAATATTTTTTCTTCCTGGACTTTCAGTTTTCTTGCCTTGTCCGCCATCTTCTCATCAGGCACAAAGAAGGCCGAATACATGTTATTCCAGGCTATTTTG
>JAKLHX010000051.1 GCA_022709925.1 Candidatus Margulisiibacteriota bacterium | reverse complement strand
CCATCGCGGTGATGCCTGAAGTAGAAGACATAGACATAAAAATAGACGATAAGGACATAAGGATAGACGTTTTCCGGTCAGGCGGCGCGGGCGGACAGAACGTCAATAAGCTCAGCACGGCCATAAGGATAACCCATATGCCAACGGGCATAGTAGTACAGTGCCAGGACGAGCGCTCCCAACACCAGAACAAAGCAAAAGCCTTTAAATTCCTGAAAGTAAAACTTTACGAACATGAAGAAAGCAAAAGAAAGGACGAAAGGACCCAGATGCGAAGGACCCTTGTCGGGAGCGGAGACAGGAGCGAGAAGATCCGCACCTACAATTTCCCGCAGAACAGGATAACCGACCACCGCATAGGCCTCTCCGTATTCAACATCACCGAAGTGATGGACGGGGACCTCGATACCATAATAGACGCGCTGTCAGATGCCGACAGGATCGCGAAACTCGAAGCCGCCGGATCTTAATGACATGACCTGGACAATATCCACACTACTCGACTGGACAACAATTTATTTCACGAACCACAAAATAGAAGAACCGCACCTTGAAGCGGAGATACTTCTCGCCCACGCGCTCAAGATAAAGAGGATCGAGCTTTATATGCAGCACGAAAGGGTCCTTAAAGAAGAAGAGCTCGCGGCTTTCAAACAGCTGATACTCCGCAGGATAAAAAGAGAACCGACCGCTTATATAATAGGATACAAGCCTTTCATGTCGCTTGATCTCAACGTCACAAAGGATGTTCTTATACCAAGGCCGGAAACAGAAAAATTAGTGGAAGAATCGATAAGCCTTATAAAACTTATCGGCAAAGACAGCGTACATGTCGCGGACATAGGGACGGGAAGCGGAGCTATAGCTGTCAGCATAGCAAAATATTGCAGGAGCATTAAAATATCTGCGACCGACATATCAAAAGCGGCAATAGAGGTAGCAGAGAGCAATGCGGAAAAACACGGAGTGAAAGACAGGGTATCCTTCTATTCCGGAGATCTCTTCTCCCCCATCCCGGAAGGCATGAAATTCGATCTCATCCTGTCCAATCCTCCATATATAAAGACTTCGGAGATAAAAGACCTGCAACCGGAAATAAGCAAGTACGAACCCGCGGGAGCTTTGGACGGAGGGCCGGACGGACTGGACTATTACAGAAAGATAATATCGCAGGCGCCGAACCATCTGGCGGACAGCGGATATATTCTGCTTGAAGCCGGATACGGACAGGCCGAAAATATCGTACAAATGATAAAAGTCTCAGGATCTTTTAGCGAGACAAAAAAAATAAAGGACCTGAGCGGTATAGACCGGGTCATTCTGGCAAAAACATGAGTCCTCGCGTCATTGCGAGCAGAGCTTCTCGCAATGACATTCAAACGACCTTTATGTCTATCTCCGGCATGTTCCTCAAGGTATTGTGAACGGGACAGTTCTTGACGAACTGCACCAGTGATTGTTTCTTTATGTCGTCGATCACGGCCCCGTCAAGATCTATAGACACCTTTATATCTTTGAAGCGGTAACCTTTGTCCGATACAAGATCAGCCTCCACGTCTAATGTGAAAAGGTCCATTTGAATATTGGCCGATTGAGCGAATTTTCTTATGTAGAAGCTCATACATGAGCCGAGAGCGGCAAGAAGAGTGTCGAGCGGCGCAACCGCGGTCTTGGCATCGGTGTCCACGGTGAATTCTCCGCTTTGGGATTTTACATATACTTCGGACTTGCCTTTGTTCTTGACCTGTACTTTATACATAAGGATACCTCCATAGCGTTTTGAGTAAGATTATACATCAAAATACGAAGATATCAATCGGGAAGTTTTTACCAGCTGTACACCGAATGCCGGACTCCCCAGGTCATCTTTTCCCCGGGAGCAAGTATGTGCATACCTGAAGGCATAGTCATGTTGGGCACATATGAGAGCGGAGAATATTTGGCCCACATAGGATTGAAAGGATCGGCAAAGTTCGTTTGGAATTCTACGGCTACAGACCCATACGCCGGAAGAGACGGGTCTGTCGGAGAATACACCTGGATAGCATTGACCGCGCCTGTCGCGAAAGCGGATATCCTTACCCCCCACCTGAGCTGCGGATATTCTATCATCATGGATATCTCTCCCAGATTACCCGGAGTATCAAGCCCGGCAAAACAATGATCCAGACTAAGGCTCCCAAGTTTGCGTTCTTTTACATCATCAACGAACAAGCCTTTAAGTTCTGAAGCTCTCACATCTACGATCGGGGAGCCGTATTTGAAATCAGGCAGCATATCAGCTCCGGACCTTACTATAAACCTGGCGGGTATGCGCAGGCGGACTTCTTCTCTCGGCTGTCCTTTAGGTATCTTGAAATCAGGATGTTCCCCTACCCCTACAGGCGCGCATTCTTTACCGATATTTTCAACTGTTACGGTCCGCCCCCTAACACCCTCGGACAGACTGGTAACGGTATCAATTTTCAGTTTAGAGAACCAGGCATCTTTTGGAACATATGTTGTGCCTCTTAATACAGCGGTCACACCGTCAAAATCCATTCCAATATTCCCATATTCGCTATTGTATATAAGCCCATGTATGGAAAGCCCTTCCTGAGGAAAATTAACAGGGATACGGCTGCACTCCCCTCCCCAGAACACTTTCTGGGAACCGTGCCTCATATCATTTCCCGGAAGCCTGTTAGCGAACGGAGCAAGCAACGCCGCAAATCCCTGGGAAAAATGATTTATAGGGTTCGCTTCCATGCATGCAATAGAATCCTCCGACCTGGGCTTTGTGAGGAGGAGTTCAGTTGAACGGTCTCGAAGAAAACCCTTTTCAGAAAAAACATTCATCCCGCGGGCTGAAACAAGAAGTTGGGTTATGCCTCTAGATCCAGATACCGGAGCTCCAAGCCTATAGGCCTTGGTTTGATCCCCGAATTTTATAGCTCTTACCCCTTGAAGTGCCATTATTTTACCGTGATCCTATCCGAAACGGCAACATCAAGAGGAACGATCACTCCGACAACATCCCCGACTTCATGCAGATTAATAGCCTGAAAATATATGTTTAATGCTCCGGAATGTTCGACAAGCCATGATTTAGCAAGGAATCCCGGTTTTTCGAGACATTCGGCCAGCAGACGATTCAAACCGCTTAAAGTAGTTACTGGTCTGGCCGAAAAAATACCGGTATTGCCTGACGGGATCGCCCTGCTTTCAGGAGAAAGCTGCCTGAGCGCTTCTGCAAATAACGTTTGTGGCACGCTGACACAGTTTTTAGAAGGTCTTATGTTTGCGGCAACATTTTTGGACAGGCCTCTTATCATCTGAACATGTTCTCTTGTAATGCGCGTAAAATCGCTTCTTAACTGTGTGGCAGACCGGCCAATCGAATTGACAGCCACACTACTGTTCCGCAGCCCCATATATACTCTCATTAAATAATGATTCTCCTTTATAAAAATAATATACAAATCACTATCGACAGGTTTTTTAGAAAATTTCACAAAAAGTTGGGGTTTTCAGTCCGACAGTTCTTTTGTGCCGTTATCTTCCATCGCCAGGGGGATCCCCTTGTGCACGCGCAGGTCTTCTATCTTCTTTAGCGGGCGCTCAAGCTGGTTGCGTCTTGTGGTGACCAGGTTTTGATATTCTTTTTGAGCATCGTCCAAGTTCTTCCCCATTTTTTCCATAGACTTTGTGAAAGCGGTCCATTGCTTATAGAACGCCCCGAGAAGCCCGGACATCTCTGACGCAGTCTTTTCCAGTTTGAAGTTGTCCATTGCCTGCCTTATCACGGCAAGTATAGCGTAAAGAGTGAGCGGAGAGCAGAAAATGACCTTATTCTTGAGCGCTTCGTCCAGTATGGAGGCGTCAGATTCGTTTATAAAAGCATACACCTGCTCGTTCGGGACAAAAACGATAACATAATCGACGGTATTGTCCTCGGGATTTATATAATCGCGCGTTGTCACTTCTTTTATACGGCTTTTCACATCCTTCAAAAATTGTTCTTTATAGGATTTTTTGTCGTTCTCGCTTTCCGAAGCCACATATTGAAGATAGCTGTTCAACGGGAATTTCACGTCCATGTTCACTATCTGCCCCTGCGGTAAAAGGAATGAATAATCCGGCCTTTTCGCACCGAATTCCAGCGCTTTTTGTTTTTTGTAATTTATGCCTTCCACAAAACCGGCCAAACGGAGAACATCCTCCGCCATCCTCTCTCCCCACTGCCCTCTTGCTTTTGTGCTCGCGAGAACGCTCTGGAGCTTGTTCGTTGTGTCCTGGAGTTTTGAGGTCTGCTCGACTGTGAACTTCAGCTGAGTGCTGATCTCCCCAAATTTGTTCTCCCTGTCTTTTTCAAGCATCTTCATCAGATCGCCAACCTTGACGAGGTCTTCTTTCATATTGGAAAGCGTCTGGTCTATGAGCTTTTTCTTGTTCTCAAGAGCGTTCTCGCCGGTTTGTGTCTGCGCGGCAAGCGTCTCTTTTGCCAGGACAAGAAAGTCCTGCGCGTGTTTTGAAAGCACGTCCGAAGAAATGGCCTTGAAAGAATCCTTTACCTGACCCATCTGCGCGCGGTTTAATATAAAAACTACGGCAGCGCCGAAAACGACACCGATGATAAAAGATATTACATAAAGCATTTGTACTATATTCTACCACGAAAGCTGAAATCATCCCGTATTCTGCGCGATGTATATATAGAGGGGCAAATAATTGGGAAATCTGCGGATATTCGGCACAAATATATCAGGGAAAGCTTACGCACAGGCAGCTGTTGTCGGCTCGCTCCGGATCGTCCGGGACAGGACCATATCGGAGCTGAGGACGATCCCGGCATCGGGAATATCGGGAGTATTGCTATGGAGGACCGGGGACAAGGATTTCTCCCGTCCGAACCTGTTTGAAACGAGAAAGGTCATATCCGAACTCGGGAGAAAAAAATCCCTGTTCAACATATCGATTGAAGACGATATTCTCTACCTAGGGCTGATCACCCTTGAAAACAACGAAAGAGCCAATCATCTTGACATACACGCGCCTTTCAATTCCGGACACAAATTCACCGGAGATACGGAGATATCAAAGACCGGCTCGGCAAGGATCATGATCTCCGCGACCAATTCGCTGATATATTCTCTTGGGAATAAATATCAACCTGCAATATTCGACGGGCTCATACGGATAGCCAGGTTTTTCGTGAAGAACGGCCTCCCCCCATGGACAAGGATGCATCCTTCTATGGAATTCGACCTTCATCGCCTTACAAGATCCCCGTATGATCCCGGGCCAATAATCACTTTCTCGGACCTGGCTCACAAAGCCCTTTCCGATGAGATCCTCGGGAATGACGGGACAGCCACAGGAAGCTGAAAAAATGAAAATAAGCAGTACAACATCAAGACACATCCCTCCCAGCGGGATCACCCGGATATCCCTGTGGCGGCACGGGATGGAACGGCCAAGACCGGCAAGCCCTGCCGAGCTCAATGCCGTATTTGCGGAAATGCGCAATGAAAAAGACGACGACAACCAGACCGCATCACTATTCAATATTAGGATCGATCGGCCATTGCTCGATATCGGCTACGGGCCGCAACACGAACTGCTCACTCATTTCGCGATCCCATTTCCTCAAGTCAAGGCAACTTTTGAAGAAATAACCCCGGAAAGCACTCTTTTTCGAGGGATGATGGACACGGACAAAGATGACCCGTATATCTCTTTGATACCTGATATCGGAGCAAATGGAAAATCAAGTGTAAGGATGTTTAAAAACAAGGGGAGGTCATTCATGCCTATGATCTTCGCTAATTTTGTTTGTCTTGCAAGACTGTTAGCCGAATCAGGGTTGCCACATGCTGCAACTTTTACAAATACAACAATAAATATATTGGATGAGATGAATCATTGCACGAACGGATCTCTGTTTGAAGGATCAATACGCGATCTTGGTGAGCTGGCTGCGATTGAACTTCCCTCTGATGTGCCGGCAGCCAATGTCCTCCCCTTCCCCATCCCAATTGCATTCGAACACCGCGAGAACCATCCCGACAGAAATTGTTCCTTCGGATTTAATATCGTCCACCCTGAAAAGTTCCCGTATAACGCACAGGCAGTCGCAAAAGCGGTCAGGGATTTTATTGGATCTTATGGCTGGGACCCGCTAAGTCTGGACATGGTCCTCAAGCCCATTACACTTCCCTCAAAAGACGGCGAAAGGGTCATACATATTACTTCAAGGAATATAAGCAAAGAGCGCACTGAACTGACGTTCTGCATCAGAAAACCACTCGAGTATGAAGCCAACGCTCCGGTAACGGGGCAGATAGTTTTCAGGCGTTAGTTCTTTCACTTGCCTGTGTTTTCAACTTTTAGCTTTTTACTTCTTACTTTTTACTTTACTACCTGCACATCGCCTTGAACGGACAGTTGGAGCAGATGCGGCCATCGCTTTCATCGGGTTCAAAATCTTTGGAAGGATCTATGATCTCGGAAAGGACCGAATCCAAAGCGGCCATGTAGGCATGGTATAGCTCTTTTCTTTGTGACACATCGTGTTTGTCTTCCCACAGGCTCACAAGTTCGGAGTCTTTTATCGAATACAGCGCGGGGTTCAAAACAGCAAGCTCATATTTTTCGCAGACCAGGGATATATAGATGGGAAGCTGAAGGGATTTGACCTTTTTCTTTATGACGCTCCTGTCCCCTGCCGCACCGGACACGATCTCGATCTTTGTCGACGGCTTGATGTCGGAACCGCCTGTTTTGTAATCAAGGATCATTATCTCTCCGGACCGCATCCGATCGATCCTGTCTATGGTCCCTTTCATTACAAGATCTATACCGCCGACGGATATCTTTGTCCTATACTTTTTCTCAAGCTCAAGGACCTCTTCGATGTCGCGTCCGCGTTCGCAACCTATGAATCTTTCCATTGCGACCTTAAGCGTTTCACGGAGCATAAAATCCCCGCCCCTTATCCGCCTTGAGAACTCCGATCTGAACTTGCGCTCAAGCGCCGCCATGAGAAGTGCCAAGAACTTTTTATCAAGGACCGGTCTTTGCCCTTTAAAAGGCGTATATGCCTCTTCAAGGAGCTCGTGGACAAAAGTCCCGATATCCCGCCCTTCGATCTGCTCCAGCTTATCATCCTGCTCCCGCAACCGGAGAACATAACTGTAGTAGAACTGTGCGGGACATGTAAGATATGTATTCACTGCCGACGGGGAATATTCAAACCCCCTCAAGAACTGCGCCTGTCTCGCGGTCTTCTTTATCACATTTTTCCCGGGTATCGGATTTATATTAAAGGCCGCGGTCAAGATCGGAAGTGCTGAAGTGCTGAAGCCCTGCCTGCCCGCAACGCTTTGCGTAGCAAGGCGGGCGGGAAGCGCTGAAGTTCGCTCCTGTTCCAGCAATAATTCTTCCACAAAACGGCTCCTCTCCGAGCGGTCATCGCTGCGGTAAATTATGTGCGCATTTTTTGATGAGGCAATAAGCCGTCTGAACTGGTATTTTTCTATCTCCTCAGTCCTCTCAAGACGCTTGAGACCCACCATAAGCATCGCTTCCCTGGGGATAAGCGGTTCGCTGGACCTTACCTTCGGCAGGCT
>JAKLHX010000050.1 GCA_022709925.1 Candidatus Margulisiibacteriota bacterium | reverse complement strand
TTTGTGCCTTCATAAAAAATAAGGTCAAAGGCTCTTGAGAATGAAGAGTCCAGCTCAAGAACATTCATTATCCGTTTTCTCATATCCCTATCAATCTGTTTAAATCTATTGTCTTGACTCAGCAGATAGCTTAGTGCTTCATTTTCTGATTTATTATTGCTCAAGGTTATCGTGTACGAATGGATCTTTGCCATATATGGTAATGATCACATAAAAAGCGATTTTGATCAACAAGGCCAATATATCCCCTCAGAGAGCAAGCATCGCTCCTTGCATCGACGCCGCGGAGGCGAAAAGGACCCGTGGCGGGATAATTGCTGGAGAAAGGCTACGGCTTACGGCCAAAAAGAAGGAGCAATTCGATGGAAAATGCCGAAAGATCCGACAGCATAATTGTATCAGACGATATAGAAAATATGATCTTTTTCATCAGAGGGCAAAAGGTCATGATCGATGCAGATATAGCTCGTCTATACGGGGTGGCTACAAAAGCCTTAAATCAGGCCGTCAAAAGGAACCCCAACAGATTCCCGAAAGACTTCATATTTTTACTGTCCGAAGGCGAAAAACAGGAGGTGGTCACAAATTGTGACCACCTTTCAAAGCTGAGGTTCTCTCATCGACTCCCTTATGCTTTCACCGAACAGGGCATCGCCATAATGAGGGCCTTTGTTAGGATAAGGCAGCTGACCACATTCAACAAAGACCTTGTCCAAAAGCTTGCCGAAATCGAACACAAGATCGGTCACCACGACCAGGACATCAATGAGCTGTTCTCTATTGTCGGCAGGATCCTCCGGTACGACGAACAACCTAATAAAAAGTTCGGGTTTGATACGGAAGCGTAATATGATCGGACGACCGCAGGTCCTTTGAAAATAGTATAATTATATATATGCAAACCTTCGCGCTATTCATAAAAGATTACGACGACAAGGTCCTCTCTATTACCAAGAAGCTCATATCTTCGGTGAACAAAAATAAGTACAGAATACTGCTCACAAAGTCTCAGTCCACATCTCTCAAAATGAAAAAACTTGCCGCAAAATCCTTTAGAGATTTTAAGGATGCTGCTTTTGTCGTATCCGTCGGCGGCGACGGCACAATGCTACGCTGCGCGAGGACATTCTCAAAACTCGGACTCCCTATAATAGGCATAAATCTCGGAAGACGAGGATTTCTCACCGAGATACAAGTGCGGGAATTTAAAAAGCTCCTTCCGAAACTTTTCAAAAACCGGTTCCACATCGACTCCAGGATGATGCTTGATATCGAAGTAAAAAGGAACGGGAAAGCCCTGGCAAGAACATCCGCACTCAACGATATTGTCATCGGAAAGAACGGCATCGCCCGCATAATACGCCTGAACGCTTTTGTGAGCGGCAAGATGATGACGTCCTACGCGGGGGACGGACTGATAATATCCACGCCGACCGGCTCCACCGGACATAATTTGGCGGCGAACGGTCCGATAATAGATCCCAGCCTTCCGGTATTCGTGCTTACCGCCATCTGTCCGCTTTCGATAAGCAACAGAACCGTAGTAGTCGACGGCGAGGAAATTTTAAGGATAACTGTTCAGGACACTCCCAGAGGCATTGAAGCTATTCTGACCGCCGACGGTCAAAGCACGATCCCATTAATTAAAGGCGATGAGATCACAATAAGGAAAGCTCCGCACAATACGCTGTTCATAAGAACGGGGAGATACAATTTCTTTTCGGTCCTAAAGGAAAAGCTTGGTTGGGGAGAGTAATCCGTTCAGCTCGACTTTTTTTCTCTCAAATAATTTGACGCAGTCACTGCCATCGCGATAAGCTCCGGATTTTCGGAACAAAGAGCCCTGAACATTATGTCTTTCACTGAGGCCGCGGCATTCGCCCCGTCAAAAATAGCGGCTATTTTTTCTTTGCTCTGTCCTAGTCCGTTAACTTTTTTATTCCTGAATCCAGCTGTTCCTTCATAAGGCCTGTTAGAAAGGATCAGTTTCGTCATTCTTTCCGGTGTGGGAATGCCGGCGTCCGCAAGCATAGAGGTTATCTCCTGTGCGGAAGCCGTATTTATGTCAAAACCCGGCAAATGCACCAGCGACCTCATTCCCGCGGAGAGCATATAAGCAGAAAAGAATACCCAGTTAGGGTTGTCCGGAGATCTCATATAAGAATTCAATAATTCTTGCGCCCCGGTAGTGCGGTCCTGCGCAATAGCACGAAACCCGCTGACAGTATAACCGAGGTCTTCGGCCGTCGCATGAGGGCTTTCAACAAGCGTCTTCAGCAATGCCGAGTCAAGCTCCCTGTTGCGGACTTTAAGTTGTGCTAAAGCCGAGGCCGCGGCAAGAACCCCTTCACCGGATCCTAATCTTACCCTGTCTTCCAGGACCGCTCTTGCGCGCTCAAAGCTTTCCGACAAATATCCGGTATTTGCGCGCTTAGCGCTAAAACAACCGGATCTCTTTTCGAGGTCCATAAGTTTTTCAGCAGCCAATAGGGCATCTACGGCAGAAGGCTTGATCTGCCCGTTTATCTCTCTCAGCTCAAGCGCCAAAGCAGTAGCAAGCGGGGCCATGGATATATTGTCGATCAATTCCGGTCTGTACTTTTCTTCTACGCGACTCGGTTTTTCATCGGCTATTCCCTGATAAAAAGCCATTGCCATATTCTTGCCGTCAAGAACATCCCCGATAAAGTCTATTAGAGCGCTTGCAAGTCCGACGGGCCTTTGCCCCTTGGTAAGCGCTCCTGAAAGCGCCGCTGAAACGGTTCTCAGATTGTCCGCAAGAACGGTCCTGATAATCTCAAAAACCGTTGCAGGATCGTTCTCCGGAAGACCTGACAGGCTGGCCCTTATATACTCTGTGCCCAGCATTATTTTTGCCGCCCTTGAAGCCGCGAACGGATCTGCGTTTGACAGATTCCTCTCTGCAACTTCCATAAGACCATCATTATCAGGACCGCCGGCGATCAGTCGGGCAAGATCGGTCTTTGCGTTCAATACATGTCTTGCCGCATATTTGATCATTGAAAGATTTTCTCTTTCTTCCCTTACTTTTTCAGCGCCGACCTGTGCAAGCTGTTCCGCCAGAATGGATGCATGCCGCCCTTTGACCGATAGCGCTTCCTGCGGAGGAGTGGTTTTCAGTGCGGCAATTTCCGGCAACAACCAATACCTTTCTCTGCCGCCGAAAGAGCTCAAAGACTCCAAGGCCTCGCAAGATATTTGAGCCAAAAACGGATCGTCGCTCTGGCTAACTCCGGCAGTTAAAATACTCAATATACTGTCCCCGTTCAATAACGGTGTGGTTTCAACAGCTTCTGCTTTTGGAGCTTCCGGCGCTTTTACTGCGGCGACCGGCAATATAGCCGGACACTGCATCTCGGAAGAGCCCATCAACCAGCTTTCACTGGAATGAAAAGCGCCTTTTAAGGCCGCCACGAATTCCATTGCTCCCGCGTAAAGCATCTGGCAATCCCTCTTAAGTGACGGATTCCACTCTTCCCAATGTTTATCGCATATCTCGTCATGTTGTTCCAGACATCTTAAAACAGCATAGGCAATATTGTGTTTTTTTTCGGTATCGTCAGGGTCGTTCGTATGATTATCCACACAAACTTCCTTAAAAAGATCCCCGTAGGCATTGTATTCCTCGGCCAATCCGGGCACCTTCTGCAATAGCCCTCTTATTTGTCTTATGTTGCTGTCTCCCGTTGGCCCGGACCCAAAATTATTATTCCCTATAAGGAATATCGCCATGCAGATCCCTGAGATCATATTGCTGTCGAATTTATAACAATCCATATCCCGCAATAATGCCAGGAACGTCATCCACGGGATATAAGCATCGCTTCTCAAGATGGTCCGCAGATCGTTCTCCGAAAAGTAATTGCCTTGTTTGTTCGCCTCAAGAAGCCTTCCCAAAACTTTCAGCTGAATGGCTTTAAAAACTGCAAGGTCGGCAAATCCTCCGAGGTTCTCCGGAGCCGCACTGTCGTCATCGCCGCTAAAATACGTACAGTGACTTATGCCCGTCGGATATCTTTTATTGGGGTTTGAAGGCGCTTGTTCGGATGAATATTCGTAGTCTATCAATAGATATTCTTTACCGCTGACCTTGTCCTTTATCGCCATGCCTATTTCCTGTGCGTTCGGCTTTCCTTGCATTATCGTCATTTTCCCTATTTCCGGCATAAGGGCCGGATAACTCGGGGTTTTATCTTTGATTATCGGAAGAACAATGTCTGTCGCATCGTATCTGCCCGCAGGAAGATCCACATGATCTTGTACCATATATGTTCTATCCGGGATGCGGACCATGCTTCTTAATAACGGGACCTCTCCAGACATGGGATGAGGCAAAGCATCTGTCTGCCCCAGGGGGCTTACAAGGAACCAATTGGTCATGGACGGGAATTTTCTTCTCAAATTAGCAAGAAAATGCCCCGTCTCTTCGATCAGTATGGTAGCCTGTGCCTTTGTCATTTCATCAAGCATGTCAAAAGGAACGCCTGCCATCTTCGGCTCTGCCGCCATCAAATACTTCAGGGCATTAACGACAGAAGCCCTTATGCCGTTAACTGCCGGAGATTGATTCGGAGCCGCATAAAGAGTGTAGAAGACCGATGCCGCCATTTTGAACTCGCCTCGCAGGAACGGGAATTTTGAAAGTATCATTTTAATGACGGTATCCCTGTCATGCTGGCCGTTCTCTTTGTTCTGGGCTATGGTCACAAACCCTCCGCTTAAAGCCCTCATGGCCCCCATGGCTAAATTTGACCTGTCATAAAAGAAAGATTCCTGCTCGTCCATGGCCTTAAGTATGGCGAACCATGAAAAATACCCGTCGGTCCCGTCCAGCCGGTCTATGTCCTCATAAGAAAAATGCGGTCCGAATTTATTGGCGTCAAGAAGATGCATTATAACAGCGGCTTTTGTAGCTTCGTACATGACCCGCGACGCAAAATGCCGCTCTTCCAGGGGATCAGAAAGATCTATAGTTCCTCCGCTGAATACGGTCAACCCCGTTATATCCGTGGGATATATGTGTCTGGGCCCGACATCCAGAGAATCTACTTCATCGTAAGAATATATCGCCATGACCCCGCTATGCGCCTCGGGTCTGGCCCCATAGTTAACGTCTTCCGATGAATAAGGACCATGTATTACAGAAAGCCTGTCCCATATCCTGAACATGGACTCCGCTGGTCTGGCGGCACCTCTGGCTATAAGCGATTTTATTCTCGCCGTAACATCCAGGCGAGGCATAACCGGCCTTGCGGCCGTTTGAACATTGAGTCTCGCTGCACCCATCTACACACTCCTTGGACTTCTTATTGATCTACCAACAAAAAACCTTCCACAACAGGCCTGGAAGGTTCCTTGCGATAGACGAAACGTCCAACGTCAATTAAGATCGTTGGCAGGCTTTAGAGAGCACCATTTAGCAAGATCCCCTATCAAAACGATCTTTACGCTGTCATAGGGGTCGATAACCCCGCTAAATGCAAATTGTCTGTAAAGGGTCTTGCTATAAGGGGCTGCTTCACTTATATCGGTAAGATAGTTCTTGAAAAGTACATTTTTTATCATTTTTGTTATTTTCGCGTTATTCATGGCATTATCTCCAGTAAGAGACCACTCTGCCGGGAGCCTCGGATAAAGACATTCTGTTCGCAAGTATGTTTATGAAGCTTCCTGGCTGTTTTTTGAGCTCCTGGACAAGGGCTCCGGAATTAACGGAGGATTTCATATAGGCTTTCCCGCCTATCTCTATCTTTTCGTATTGTTCCTGGATGTTTGACATTTCCCCTATCCCCCTCTACTTATATATCGCCAATTTCAGCCGAGGATTTCACCTCGAGGCATTGATCTCCCTAAGCCTTGCGACCTCTTCCGGATAAAATTCGTTACATTCGGCGAGGGCTTCGGCGAAGCATTTTTGAGAGAATTCATCGTGATACAATCCGAAAATCCTTTCGGGTCTTTTCATTCCCGATAAGATCCTGAATATCCCTGTCATTTTTGTGTGAAAATACTCCCCGCAGGACACTTCGTAGTATCTGGCCAGCATATCGGCCGCTCTGGTTATGGGAAGACGCGGAGAATCAAGTATGGCTGAAAGCGTGCCATAAGAGACCGTCGGCCTGACCCCCGGGAAATTAGGATGGGTAGTGGCCGCTTCCATGGCAAAAGTTATCGCCGACATGGGCATGTCCGGATGGGCAAAAAGTTCAGCCGCCCAGTGCGGGGCTTGCATCCCTTCGATCAATTCCGGAAGCCTTTGCACCAGGGTCGCTTCAGAATGATAGAAAAGCCTGACAACCGGATCGGGTCTTCCGATACACTTGAACGTATCAACAAAATCCCTGGCGGTAGGTTGTGAAAGCTTGCCCGCCAAAGATCCCATAAGACTCACAGCATGCTTTATGGGAGTTGATTGGTCCATGATCAAAGATGCTCTGTCACGCGCCGGCATAGCCCTAAAGCTTTCGTTCGTCACAGGAGCTCCTCTCCAAGAAAAAGATACCGGCCTGGCATTGACTTGCATACTTAAGATCCCTCCTTAAAATGTTCTATGGTATTATCGGCCTTTTTGGGTTCGGATTTCACTTTCAAAGAAAAAGGTCTCTAAGGGCTCACAAGAGCATAAAAGGCAGAAGAATGTAAAGACTAATCCATCGTTAACCCCCTCCGCTACCTTTTATTCCTCTGTGCGCAATTTAAGGAACGCCTTTGTAAGCATGGATTTAATAATACTTTAGCTAGTGATATAATTACTGCAAGATGTACGGTATTATAATGCTCGAAGACGGGACTTATTTTGAAGGCGAGGCTTTCGGGGCCGAAGGAGAGTCGTTCGGAGAAGCCGTTTTCAATACCGGGATGACCGGATATCAGGAGGTCCTTACAGATCCTTCTTACAAAAGCCAGATAATAACCATGACCTATCCCTTAATAGGGAACTACGGGACCAATAAGGATGATATTGAATCGACCAAACCGCATTGCGCCGGTTTTATAGTAAGGGAGAAAAGCAGGATATCCAGTAGCTGGAGGTCTGAAACGGACCTGAACGACTACTTAAAAAAGTGCGGAGTGATAGGGCTTTCCGAGATAGACACAAGAGCGCTTACCCGGCACATCCGAACAAAGGGGGCTATGCGGGCAGTCATCGCGACAGGCAAGCAGGATCCTCAAACACTGCTGAATAAAGTGCTCAAATCCCCGTCGATGGTCGGCAGGGACCTTGCAAAAGAGGTCAGCTGTCATAAGTCTTATCAGTGGGATGAGCCGACAAGGGACTTTATCCCTGAAAAAAAGACAAAAAAACAAAAAGAACCCTATAAGGTCGTTGTTTACGATTTTGGCGTAAAACAAAACATCTTGAGGATACTTTACTCGATGGGGTGCACGCCTGTCGTGGTCCCGGCCGACACCACCGCGGGGGAAGTATTAAAAATGAAGCCCAACGGGGTACTTCTTTCGAACGGCCCCGGAGACCCGTCCGCAGTCGACTACGCAATAGAGAACATCCAAAAGCTTACCGGAAAACTCCCTATATTCGGTATATGCCTAGGGCACCAGATACTCGGGCTTGCTTTCGGGGCAAAGACATTCAAGCTCAAGTTCGGACACAGGGGTTCCAACCATCCCGTAAAGAACTTAAAGACCGGCGCCGTTGAGATCACGTCACAAAACCACGGGTTTGCCGTGGACCCTGATTC
>JAKLHX010000005.1 GCA_022709925.1 Candidatus Margulisiibacteriota bacterium | reverse complement strand
AAGTCCCTCAAGATTCAAAACAACCTTGGTGTGGATACTTGGTTTAAAGTTGAAATCCAAGATTTTACAACCAATTCAGACAGCTTGGTAGAACTTCTGCCAGCTACGGAGGGAGTGGTAAATCAGTATTCGTTGAGTCCGTATTTTTGCGCGAGAAAACCCCTAAAGAGGCCGTTAAAAGACCTTTTTTGAGAGCAGGCCTATAGTTTCGACTTATACTGGCTGTGTTTGGCGTAAAGACCAACCTTTATGTCAACCGCATAAAAAATGGAGCTTTTTAGCTCTCGAAACCATCCCAAAAACATCTCTGTTTTGGAGTAAAGTATAGCATGGAGATGTTTTTTTGTCTAATAATATTTATATGAACGGCAGGAAATACTCCAAAAAGAAGCTTTTTAGCGATAACCGCCGCTCTTATATACCTTTTATTCACAGTTTATGATAAAATCTGTTACAAATGCGTGTTGCCATAACTGGTATAACCGGATTATTAGCAAGAAACCTTCTTTTTGAAATATTGAAGTTTTATCTTAATGATAACAGCGATTTAGAAATAATCGCTTTTGGAAGATCCTCAGAATCCTTTCCTCTTAAAAAAAGAATTGCTACATTGTTGAAAAATGACGGCATTGATTATGTATCCTCCGGAGTAGATGGTTTCTCTTCCGAAATGCTAAGCAAGAACATAATTCCGATCGAGTTCGATCTTAGCAAGCCAAATCTTGGCATCTCAGGGCAAGATCTTGTCACATTAAAAAATAAGCCCATAGATTTCTTTTTTCATCTTGCGGCCATATCCGATTTTAGGCCTGCTGTTGCAACAAAAGAAAAGCTTGTCAAGCTAAACATAGAGGGCACAAACAGGGTCTTAGAACTTGCCAGCCAATTAAAAATTGGAGAATTCGTATTTACCGGTACGGCATATTCATATGGCACAGAAAAAGGGGTTATTAGACCGGATACGATCAACCTTAGCGATAAGTTTAGGAATTTTTATGAAGAATCCAAGCTTTTGGCGGAAAATAGAGTCCGGCAATTTTGCAAGGCAAATCATATCAAATTCCGATCGCACCGGCCTGTGGGTATTTGCGGACGCCTTATTGAGGAGAAGATAGGGAGTATCTGCAAATACGATACGTTCTACGCATGGGCACAATTCCTGCTCAGACAAAAAATGAAGGCGGTTAAAGACAAAAAAAATGTTTATTCAGAACAGTTGAGTATGCCATTGCGAGTGCTGTGTGATCCGGAAGCCTTCTTAAACAGTGTTCCTGCCGATTATGCGGCTAAGCTTTTGTGGGCTTTGTCCTATTATAACGACAGCGGCCAGAGCTATCATTTGGCAAACGAACACGAAATAAAGAACGATACATACTTAAGAATAATGTTGAAAGAGCTCGGTATCTCAGGCGTCGAATTTGTAAATAAGATCCCGGAAGACATGAACAAGACGGAAAAGCTCTATTACAAAAGTGTTGGCCGGATATATACTCCTTATTTGCTAGAGAACAATATAAGGTTTTACACTGACAATCTAAAGGACTTCAGAAAAAAACATGGGATTGCTTGTCCGCCGATGAACGAAGCGAATTTTGGTAAATTGATCGGGTTTGCGAAAGAAAATCATTTCGGCCTCGAAATAAGTTAAACATGGAATTTACTTTATACTCTTTTACATCGCTTTTGGCATGGTCCACGTCGCTACTGTGCGGGATACTGGTCTTAAAGCATAATCCGAAACATCCCGTAAACATAACATATTTCTGGCTAAGTCTTACAATAACTGTTTGGGTCTCAGGTTGTTTTATGGAGAGCACCATTTTAAGCCCGACAACTAACTATTACATAGATTTATATCTCTATACTGGGGCCGCATTTGCCCCAACGGCTTTTTTGCATTCCATATTGGCTGTATTGGATAAATTAAAAGAAAAAAAATATGTAATATTGCTTAGTTACTTTCTTTCTTCAACATTCCTGGCCATGAACTACTTTTTTAGAGATATATACATACTTGAAGTAAATCACCGCTTAACATTCCGTTATATTGCGCAGCCTGGGCCTATGTGGTTTGTATTCATTGCTTTCTTTGCATGGGCGACTGTCTATGGCCTTCTTCATCTGTATCTGGCAACAATAAAAGAGAAGGGCATAAAAAAGAACCAACTGCAATATTTATCATTTTCTTATAGTGTGGTCATAATAGCGGCTTCTTTTTATCTGTTGTTGGTTTTTAGCATTGAGACTCCTCCGATAGACAATGTTCTGGTAATGATTTACAGCGGGCTGATGGTTTATACGTTTACCAGGGCGAGACTTATGGATACCGAAATAATCATTCAACGAGGCTTGCTTTATACAACTACCACCGCAGTTGTAACCGGATTGTACATTATGGCTATATACGCATCAAATGTTCTATTGAATTTCATTCCTGGTTTCAATGTTTTGTGGTTCATGCTGCCGGCGATATTTGTCCTTGCCCTGTTGTTTCAACCGATAAAAAACCGGCTGCAAGAATTTATCGACAAAAACTTTTTTAAGACCAAATACGAGTCGGATAAGATCGCCCACAAATTTTCTGACGGCGTAAAAAAACTGATGAAAATAGAAGGGCTTGCAGAATATATAACCCGTTCTGCCATGCAAACGTTCAGGCTTTTCGGTACGGCATGCTTCATATACGATGAGGAAAAGACGGCCTATGTCTGCGAGGATGCCAGGGGCTCTCTGGCCGCGCTCAAAGGTTCCCAGGTATCCGGTGATCTTGAGATGATACATGTCATGAAAAAGACCGGGCATCTGATAATCGCCGAAGAGATGCAGTTCGCGGTGGACAAGACGAGGCGCGTGAAAAAAGACGACAACAGGGACAGGTCGTCGATGCAAAAGATGCTCGGCGAGATGGCTGAGATTAAGTCCGTCATCGCTATCCCCAGCATATCCAAGAAAAAGGACTACAAACTTATAGCGTTCCTGGTCACCGACAGGAAAAAGTCGGAGGACGCTTTCTCCAACAGCGACATAACACTGCTGGAGAACCTTGCCAGCCAGGTAGTCATGAGCATAGAGAACGCGATGCTCTACAAGGAACAGCTCAAGACCATAGAAAAATCGATGAACATAGAGAAGCTGGCCGACCTGGGAAAGGCGACGGCCGGCGTCGCGAGCGAAGCGCAGAGCGCGCTTTCCTACATAGAATGGTTCTCGACCCAACTGCCGTCGAAGAAGGACGACCGGGAATTTTTGCTTGGACAGTCAAAAACGCTTTTTGCCGAGGTTGAAAAAATGCGCCTTTTGATGCAGGGCGTCCTCGAATTCTCCAAACCGTCGATGCTTCGGATAGACAGGCTGAACGCTAGAAAGATCATAGACGATGTCATGGTCCTTGTTCAGGAAACAGCCGCGAAACGAGGCATAAATATCTCCATATCCTGCGAAGAAGGCCTTGAAATAGGTGCCGACAAGAACGGCATGAAGCAGATACTGCTCAACCTTTTTATGAACGCGATAGAGGCCATGCCGGACGGAGGACAACTGTCCGTGACGGCCAAGACGGAAGACGGTGCTCCTGTCATGTATATATCGGACACGGGTCACGGCATAACGCCGCAGGTAATGCAAAGGATATTCGACCCGTTCTTTACGACAAAAGAACACGGGATAGGTCTCGGTCTTTCGATCGTCGACCAATCCGTAAAGGCCATGAACGGCACCATCTCCTTCGACAGCGCCCCCGGCAAGGGAACAACGGTCAAGGTAGAGTTGAAGAGCTGAAGGGAAAGGCACGCTCACTTCGTTCGCTACGGCACAGCCCCTGGCGGGGCTTACGGCACGGCCCTAAAGGGCCTACGGCCGCTCCCCATTCGCTACGCTCAGGATCGCTACGGCACGTTCGCTTTGCTCACTACGGCTAACAGCCAGCAGAGTAATCAGTTTGTTAGTCGTTGAGCTAATGTGCTTAACTGCCTGACGATCTTTTCGGATTTTTCCAGCAAAGCATTATGAGTCTTTCGATCAATGTATTTATTGTCGAGAGCAATATCCAATACAGCAACGACTTCGTTTGCCGAGCCGATAGAAATATTTATGAATCGTTTGAATTCCTTGTCCGATCCTCGGTCCGAGCCCTCTGCCAGATTCAATGCAATGGACGTTGATGCTCTCTTTATTTGACCGGTCAACCCAAAGACCTCTTTTTTGGGGAACATTTCGGTCATTTGGTATATTTCCCTGATAAAATCCAGTATTTCCTTATAAACCGAAAAATTCCTGAACCTGAAGGACATCTATTGTTTCCTTTCTACAGCCGTTAGCTGTAGGGCCGATGCAATCGGCCCGTGCCGTAGCCCCGCTAAAGCGGGGCGTGCTGTTAGCCATCCCCAGCAATTTCCCCGCCGTCCCAACATAGGGATATGAGATATTAATGCTTAAAATAGGTTTGTGATAGAAATAGTTGCTGTTTTTCTTCAGCGCTTCAGAACTTCAGCTCTTCAGCGCTGCATGCTATAATTCCCTTAAAAGGGAGACATCATATGTTTGAGAGGTTTTCTGAAAGAGCTATAAAGGTCATAAAAGCCGCGCAGGACGAGGCCAAAAGGCTTTCTTCGCGCACGGTCAGCACCGAACACCTGATACTGGGCATGCTCAAGGAAAAAGAGCAGATAGTCTATAAGACGCTCGAGAACTTCAAAATAAGCCCTCTTGAGCTCAAAAAGAGGCTGGAACAGCTTATCCTTGAGGAAAACCTGCCAGTGGTCCAGGATATCCCTTTTAGCGCGCAATTAAAGCACACTATCGAGCTTGCCTGGGATGAGGCCCGCCAGCTCGGCCACAGCTATATAGGCGTCGAGCATTTGTTCCTGGGGGCCCTCAGGGAGGCCAGCGGCATAGCCGGCCGCGTGATGAACGAGATAGGCATAACCTATTCTTCCGCCAAAAGCAGGATAATCTCCTCTCTCGGGGAAGAGTCTACATACCACAAGAGGACGAGGACCTCGACGACTACGCCGGTCCTTGACAGTTTCAGCCGCGACCTGACGGCTCTTGCCAGGGAAAAGAAGCTTGACCCGGTCGTCGGAAGATCTAAAGAGATACAAAGGGTTATCCATATCCTTTCCAGGAGAAAAAAGAACAACCCCGTACTTACGGGAGAGGCCGGTGTGGGAAAGACAGCGATAGTTGAAGGCCTCGCGCAGGAGATAGTCGCCAGCGATGTTCCCCCTCCGCTACTGGGCAAACGGCTTGTGACGCTGGACCTCGGACTTTTGGTGGCCGGCACGAAATACCGCGGCGAATTCGAAGAGCGTTTCAAGAGGATAATCGAGGAGGTCAGAAAAGCCGAGAACGTGATCCTTTTTATCGATGAACTTCACACCATAATAGGGGCGGGCGCTGCCGAAGGCGCCATGGACGCCGCGAACATGCTGAAGCCGCCGCTCGCGCGCGGAGAGATGCAGTGCATCGGCGCCACGACATTTGATGAATACAGGAAAAAAATAGAGAGCGATCCCGCTCTTGAGAGAAGGTTCCAGGCGGTAAAAGTCGACGAGCCGTCGATAGAGAATACGATATCCATCCTAAGAGGGCTGCGCACAAGATATGAGGACTTCCACAAGGTCACGATCACCGATGACGCGATAGAGGCCGCGGCAAAACTTTCTTCGCAGTATATTTCCGACAGGCATCTTCCAGACAAAGCTATCGACCTTATAGACGAAGCCTCCGCGAAGGTGATGCTGAAAGCGTCTTCCTCGCCGGAGCTTATGGACATAAACAAGGAACTTGAGTCTATAAGGGAAGAAAAGACCACGGCCGCAAAACTGCAGCAGTCAGACAAATTGAAATTTCTCCGCGACAGGGAAGAGAAGCTCCTTTCAAGGGCGGACGAGATCAGCCGTATGCACGAGGCCGACAATGATAAAGAAAGGCCTGTCGTAGGCGAAGAAACGATCGCCGAGGTCGTATCGGCCTGGACCGGCGTCCCGACGACCACTCTCACCGAAGAAGAGACAAAACGTCTTTTGCGCATGGAAGAAGAGATCGCAAAACACGTTGTAGGGCAGAAAGACGCGATAATCGCTCTTGCAAAATCCATAAGACGCTCCCGTGCAGGCCTTAAAGACCCGAAGAGGCCTACAGGGTCTTTCATGTTCCTCGGGCCTTCCGGTGTCGGCAAGACAGAACTGGCAAAGAGGCTCGCGGAGTTCATGTTCGGCGATGCCGAAGCCATGATCCGCGTCGATATGAGCGAATATCTTGAGTCCCATACCGTTTCCCGGCTTGTCGGGTCACCTCCGGGATACGTTGGGTTCGGGGAAGGCGGCCAGCTTACAGAGCCGGTCCGCAGGAAGCCGCATTCGGTCGTTCTT
Organism: Candidatus Margulisiibacteriota bacterium; assembly: GCA_022709925.1. GTDB lineage: Bacteria > Margulisbacteria > WOR-1 > JAKLHX01 > JAKLHX01 > JAKLHX01. The sequence continues at coordinate 14,061 of JAKLHX010000005.1, read as the reverse complement.
TTGGACGAGATCGAAAAAGCCAATCACGAAGTGACCAACATACTTTTACAGATACTGGAAGACGGACGACTTACGGACACGCAGGGCCGTGTCGTTGATTTCAGGAACACGATAGTGATCATGACATCCAACGTCGGCGCAGAGCATATAAGGAAAGAATCGTCCTACGGGTTCCTTACGCGCGACGATGCGGACGCCGGCTACGACAGGATGAAGGAAAAAGTGCTTGAAGAACTGAAAAGGGCGTTCAAGCCGGAGTTCCTGAACAGGATAGACGAGACCATCGTGTTCCATCCGCTCTCAAAAGAAGACCTGGTCCAGATCGTGGACATAATGATGAGAGATATAAACGAGCGCCTTAAAGACAAAACGATATCCCTTGAGCTTTCGGCAAAGGCAAAAGAACTGCTTGCCGATAAAGGCTACGACCCGAAGTTCGGCGCCAGGCCCTTGCGCCGCGTGATCGAGAACATGATAGAAGAACCGCTCTCCGAAGGGCTTCTTGCCGGTAAATTCTCGGAAGGCAGCCACATAAAGCTGGGCGTAAAGGATGGCGCGATAACGTTCTCTCCTAAAAAGCATTCAAAAGCCTCAAAGAAAAGCAAAGAAAAAGAACCCGAAACCGCTCAAGTATAATGAGTAATTTTACCTGCCAAAACTGCGGCGCGAAATTCCCTTCCTGGGTCGGAAGATGCAGCGAGTGCGGAAGCTGGAACAGCGTCGTTGAAGAAAGTGAAAAGTCAGAAGCTAGAAGCCGGAAAGGGAAAAACGCAAGAAGATCCGCCGGCGCGATATCCATAAATGATATAGATACCGATAAGGAAGACAGGATATCTACAGGGATCGAAGAATTCGACAGAGTGCTCGGGGGCGGAATAGTTAAAGGCAGCGCAATCCTGGTGGCAGGGGAGCCGGGTATCGGGAAATCAACGCTTCTGCTCCAGCTGGCCGGTATTTTATCCTCATCAAAAAAAGTCCTTTACATAAGCGGGGAAGAATCGGCCGCGCAGATAAAGATCAGGTCCCGGCGTCTGGGGATAAATTCAAAAGACCTTTTAATTTTTACGTCGACAACCGTCACACAGATAGACGAACAAATAGAAAAAGAAAAACCGGCGGTTGTGATCGTTGATTCCGTGCAAACCCTCGAGATCGATGGCGTAAATTCTTCGGCCGGTTCGGTTTCGCAGGTGCGAGAAAGCTCCCAGTATCTTACGCAAAGGGCGAAACAGCAGAACATCCCTCTGTTCCTGGTGGGGCAGGTCACAAAAGAAGGTTCCGTCGCGGGCCCTAAAATACTCGAACATATGGTGGACACGGTCCTATATTTTGAGGGCGAGCAGAATAAGCCGTTCCGCATACTCCGCGCCGTCAAGAACCGGTTCGGCTCTACCAACGAGGTTGGCATCTTTGAGATGAAACAGGAAGGCCTTGTTGAAGTGAAGAACCCGTCAAAATTTCTTCTGGATGAAGGCTCTTTGGGACTTCCGGGTTCCGTTGTCACCTGTGTTGTAGAGGGCTCGCGTCCTATGTTGATAGAGATACAGGCGCTCACGAGCTATTCAAAATTCCCCTCGCCAAAACGCGTTGTGAACGGACTAGATTACAACAGGGCATCCGTCATAATCGGGGTCCTTGAGCGCAAGGCGGGGATAAAACTTTCAGAGAGCGACGTGTATCTGAACATCGCCTCCGGCATCTATGTCGATGAACCGGCTGTTGACCTGCCCGTCGCGATGGCGATAGCGTCATGCGCGCGCAACAAAGGCATTGATCCTAAAACGGTCGTGATAGGGGAGATAGGGCTTACCGGAGAGATCCGGGCGGTCCCGAATATCGAAAAACGCCTCAAAGAAGCGTCGAAACTCGGTTTTACAAAAGCCATAATTCCTGCATCAAATGCCGATAATATAAAAAGTATTCCCGGTATAGAGATCGTAAAAGTAGGGAATATAAGGGAAGCGGTGGAGAAAAGCTAACGGCACGGTCGCCGCGGCGACCTACGGCACGTTCATCCCGACAAGTCGGGATTCACTACAGCTAACGGCTTACAACTTTCCGGAGCTGTTAGCTGTAGCGAATGAAATGAGCGTGCTGTAAGCGAACAAAGTGAGCGAGCTGTCAGCTGTAGTGAGCGTAGCGAACGTGCTATTCCTTAGTTTCTTTCTCTTTCATCACACAAAGAACGATCGCTCTTGAGAAGGCGTCAAGTACGGCCGCGTCCATCCCTGAAAGCCCCTTTGCGTTGGGCAGGTCGGAGAAAGCCTCATCCACCATCTTTCTGGCGGCTGCTAAAACATCTTTGCCGGTCTTTGCCGGTATGTTCCTCTGTGCTGTACTCATTATTGATACTTCTTTTATGCTTTTTACCATATTAGGACTTATCTCTCTCGCTTTTCCTACCATTTGGTCAGTCTCTCCTTCTTCGTTGAACCGGAGATCATATGTTAGGGGAATTCAACAGGCTCATCCCCCTACACTTATATATCGTTAAAAGATTTGGGGGATTTCACTTTTTTGAGGAATGGCTAACGGCACGCTTCGCTAAAGCTAACAGCTTTTGTTTTATCTACGTCTGGACCTATGCGATCCGACGCCGTACGCTTGCTGGGCTCTTTTGATCCGCTCTCTTCTGGCGGCCTTTTCAGCTTCTTTGTTGTCCTGTTCAGACAGCTCAACTGCCGGTCTTCTTTCGTCTATCTTTGCCGGGCTGGGCTGTTCCTCTTCGGTAAGTGGCGTCAAGAGTTCTGCCGGGGCTGCTTCTGATACGGTTGCCCTTTCCTGTGATCTGCGGTTGCCAGCTTTTATTTCTCCGTGCCTTGTCCTGGAATGAGCGGCTTCTCTCATTTCTTCTTCCAGCTGATCGGCTCTTATTCTGGCCGCTATTTCTTCGTCCAGTTTTCCTGCTATGGAAAGCTCGACATATTCTCTTATCGTGAACTTGCGATCTTTTACGCTGAGCGAGTTGTTCACGACCTTGATGGCATCCCTCTGACCGCCGAATATCTTGGTTGAACCAGGTCTTCTGTTAAGTATGAAATCTGATATGTCTTCTCTGAGTCCTCTTAACGTATCCCTGTGATCTTCGCTTATTGTCTCCAGTTTTTCCTGAACGGCCACGGCGTTTTTATCGTCATCGGCCGCAAGCATAAAGAGCACCAAAGCCGTCTTGTATACTTCGTCGTTCACTCTGTCGTTGTCTAGGTCGGCGGAAGTATTGGTCGCGTTCTTTAGGGCTGTTACAAGGTTTTCAAAAGTGCCGTCAACCGTAGGCTTGCCGTGCTTGAATTCTTCTACTGCGGCTTGTTCTATTGCCAGTTTGCCTGCGTAGGATTCGCCTTGTATGACCGATTTTGTGTATGTTTCCGGAGTTACCTTTATCTTGTCGTCTTTTCCGGGCTCGCGCTCTACAGCCACTTTTACCGTTCTGTCATCCCTGAACCTTACGTCCGCCGGAAGATTGTCTATGAAGGCCGTGATGTCCGTGCGCACGTTTTGCGGCAGCGTGGCGAGTACCGCGCCAATCTCTCTGCGCGTTTCATGTGTCGAGCCCCTTTCGGCTATCGTTCTGTAGACCAGGTACATGGAATCTTCGTGCAGCTTTTTGTCAAAAGCTTTGACAAGTTCCTCATCCGTTTCAGGGGCCGCAGGAGCTTGCGTTGTGCCTATTTTCGCTTCTTTGAACGCGGTAACAAGGATGTTGTATATTATTTCTTCTTTGTCTTTGAGTTCTTCAGACAGGCCGAGCTCTGAAGGATCGCTCAAGTCAGCTATTTTTTCGTCAACTCTTCCGGTCTCCGGATCTATGAACCCACCCTGCGCCAGCTCTTCAACTATCTGTCTGCGCACGCTCTTCTTTCTGGCAGCGGCTTTGAAGCTGGGTTCGGATACGCAGCCTTCTTCCGGTTTTTCGGCGGTCAGGTGAAGCGCTTTGCCGGCAAGCCTGAAAGGAGTAAGAATGCCTCTTACCACTTTATCCTGCGCGTCGGCCACTTTTGTCACATTGCCTTTATGCTCGCCCTGATAATCGGTCTTGTTGTCAAGATATTTTCTTATAGCGTCTCTTGTCGCATCGTTGAGAGAGCCTCCGCTCATTACTTCGAACGCCCCGCTTTCGCCTAGCGCGGAGAAATGCCCCATTATCTCGCTGGTCTCCTGAACTATCGATCCTGCGTTCTTTCTGGCGCGTGTGCCGGTAAGCGCCGTCAACAGATTGAGTATCGGGATCCTTGTGGAATCCTTGAGCCAATTGGCCTGATGACTTCCTTCCTGTATGAAAAGATTGTCATATAAAAATCGCAGATAAGCCGCCGTTTCTTTGTCGCCGGTGTTCTGCGCATCGGCTATTTCTTTTTCAAGCCGCGCCTTTTCTTTTTCTATTGCGCTTAAAGCTCTTGTATCTCCCACGGCTTTCGCAATGGACCCTACACCCAGTCCTATAGGATTCATTGTTGAAGCCAGAGGCAGGCCGGCGATATTGACCCCGGTAGCGGAAACCGATATGGGAAGGTCTCCAAGTACCTGGGTATCCCCAATCTTAAGATGTGTGTTCACGCCTACTTGAGGTCCTTCAAGGCCTATTCCGACGTTGACCAGACCTCTTGATATGCCGACATAAGGCCCCACGTTCGTGCTTACGGAAGCGCTTACATTCGTGCCGTTCTCGATATCATTTCCTGAAAGATTCGCGGTGTATGCTATATATGCTTCCGGGCCCCACTCTCCGTATACCCATTCCTTTGAAACGTTTCCGCTCCTGTGTTGGACGTTCATTCTTGTGCCGTTATATATATAACCGGCCCCGGCGGTGAAATAACCGTTCCCGGCCGGGACTCTGGTATCTATCCTCGGGCCCATGGTCAGGTCGAGCTGTTCCTTGGCCGGTGTTATGGAATTATCCTGGTTGCGTCTTTCTTCTCCCGGTATATATTTTGCCGAGAGCATTCCGGAAAGTGTTACTTCGGTACCGTCCGGTAAAACTCCTCCGTGGAATTTCTTTGTTATGCCGGCGTATATATCGAGTCTGTAATATTCCTCTATTGCGGCTTTTACTTTTTGCCCCATCAGTTTGGCATCACCGCCCTGATATAATGGCTTTGAAACCCCGTCCGGAGTGGACATACTAACTGTTCTTCTGGTCAAGCCAGTGACCGGATCTTTTGTGGTTACTATTTCCAGCCTGTAGAGTACTTCTTCGGGGCCCCACGGATCGGTCTCTCTCGGATATTGATTTTCCGGAGTTGTCCTGTTCTGTCCTTTTACGGTTATGGTGGTCGATGACCTGTATTCCGTGGTGCTGTTGCTTACGGTATAAGATTCTTTGTGCGTCAGCACCTTCGGTTTTGTCGCATCCCCGGCGAGAGTATTGATATCTATGCCGTTTATCTGCTGTGAAGTCGGTTTTTGTTCCGGATCGGTCAATATGGCGTTGCGCGCATCATTGAATACGACACTTGTGCCTTCCATATGAGCGAATCCCTGTATGTACAGATCGTTCAGCGGCACTTCTATGGTTTCGACGTTCAATTGTCCGTAAACAGGTGTGGGTATCTGGAACGTTCTGGTTTCCGGCTCTATTGCTGTCGCGACATGCCACGCGCTCATGGGTTTTCCTGCCAGATCGTAGACCCTGTAGTTTATCCAGTATCTCTGTCTGAACTTGTCATCCGAGCCCGAGTTGGTTGTATAGCAGGATGTTTCGTCATCCCATCTCCAGTCGCTTTCACCCGTAGTATTTGACTGGAATTGTGTCAGCCATACGTTGTTCGCCCCGGATGAAGAAGACGATCCTCCAGCGCTGTAATCCCTTTGTGTCCCATACGCGAAACGAATGCGCCCTGCGAATGTAGTATCTTTTGCTATCCTTCTGTTATAGCTTGCACCGATACCAACTTCGTAAGTTTGGAAATCGACGTCTTCGGCGTGCCATTCGTATTTTCCGTCTAACGTGAGCGTCAAATAACGGTTGACTTTGAAATCCGCTGCCGCGTTTATTCCTATGGTTTCATTCCCGTTGGAGTGCTTGTAGTAATCAGCTCCTACGGAAGTCCGTACCCGTCCCCAGTCTTTGGAGTAACTTGCTCCCGCATCTATAATCCCGTGTTCAAAGGCGCCGAACCTTACTTTTACCGCGTGCGATTTATCTTCTCCGAGCAGAAGATAAGTGTCAGCGCTGGCGCCGTTCTCTGTTATTTTTACGCCGAAGCTGCCTCTTTCAAAATATCTCCTGTATGCGAGGTCTACATTCCCGTTGTCGGAGGCTGTCACGGTTATCTTTTCCGGATCAAGCACGTTCAACTGGTCTTTTATGAACCAGTTCGGCACTCCTGGCATTCCGGCTATGATCTTGTATTCGTTGTAAGCATCTTTGAACCTGTTCATAGAAAGATAAGCCGTGGCCAGGTCGTAATGGAGCTGGTATTCAAAGAGATAGTCATTGAGCATCTCTTTGCCGGCGCCTTTCCATGACTCAAAAAGCCTCTTTGCCTGTTCAAAGCATTGCACCGATCTGAGGGAATTGCCTTTCGCGTAGAATATTTTTGCCTGTGCCTCAAGGGCGGTCAGTACCATGAAGCGGCCTTCGGGTGTTGAGGCCATTTCGTTAAGCGCCGTCTTATCGTCGCTGAGAGCGGCCAGCGCCATTTCTTCTATTGAAGACCTGGTTTCATCGGGTGAATGTCCCATTCCCGCCCAAACCTTATCCAATGCGGCATTATAAAGGTCGGTAAAATGTTCTTTCGTGAATTTTTCCGTAAGGAACGCGGCCCTGGCCCTGTATATCACGCTGTTGGGGCTGTCCTGGTCGAATTCCGACGCTTTTCTGAAGTATTCGTACGCGAGATTGAAATCGCTGTCGCCGAGAGCTATGAACCCGTAGTTGTTCATGACCTCCGAAAGGTCTATTTCGCTTATTTGTCCGGGTGTTGTGGTCGCGACCCCGGTTTCCGGATCTATATGTTTTTCCGGTAGAGATGCCAATGTGTGAGCCAACACTTTTTCGGCCTCTTCAGGTTGACCCATGGTCTGGAACGCTCTGGCCAGATGCACCCTGGCGGTGTTCTTTACCATTTCGTCAAAATCGCCGTCTATTATAGCCTGGTAGCCGTTGATTATTTTCCCGGAATTTGCTCTGTCGCTGCCTTTTCTGTGATGCCAGCTGTTGAGCTGTTGATCAAGATCACTGAGAAGTATCTCTGATCGCATATACGGATCTTCCGGTATCAAACCGGATTCTAAAGCGTCATTGTAAAGTGTTATTATTTCCTCGCGACTCATTATATCTATGCCATCGGCTATATCCGGATTAGTATCCGCGATATTGGTAAGGCCTTTGTTGGCCTGGATTTGTAACATCCTGAATCCGCTCGGGACGGAACCGTTGCTTGCGGTTATCAACGTCCTGGCTCCTGAAAAATCGGCAAAGGCCTGTCTTTTGTCGGCCGATTTTATTCCGATGTTGCCTCTACCTATAAGAGCGCTTGCTTTGAGAAACACATCGGAAGTGCCGTTTATTACGGCGTTGAAGCATTCAAGAGCTTTTTCGGTCTCTTTGTTCTTCGCATAATAATTGCCGAGCGCGAGGGCCGCTTTGTGTCTGAAGAACTTTGCAAGGCCTGCCAGATTATCCGCATTGCTCAGATAAGCGGCTGCTTGGGCGGCTTTGCCTTCGTCATTTGATGTTGTTGCGATTGTGGCACTTTCAAGTTGAGCGCGTGAGACGATGTCTTTTTCTGAAGATTCCGAAGAAGAAAGCGAAAGATATATTTCAGCAGCCTCATCCCTGGTCTTGATACTTCCCGACAGTACGGAAGCCATTTCGATTAACGCGGCCCGCCCTAAATATTTCCCTTTCCATCTATCCGAGATCCCACGGAATTCTTCTGCTGCTTTGGTTTTTGCGGCCAGGTCGCATTTTTCGGGCTGGGCGAGTATAGCTCTTTGAAGTCCCAACTTTGCACGGTCCGTGGTATAGGGCTCACTGTTCCCTTTGAGGACCTCCGCGAACAGATTTTCGGCTTGTGCCGCATTTGCCGGCTCACGAACGAGAAGTTCGGCCAGACCCAGAGTTGCCCTTACCTCCATTTCCGCGTCGGTCTTGTTGGCGGCTAGTACTTCGTTGAACAGCACTTTTGCCTGTTCGGTTTCAACGTCCAGATTTGCCAGGGTCTGCGCTTTTCCCAGCTTAACGCGGAGGATATTATAAGTATGTCCGACGGGGATGGTGCTCAACAGTTTGTTGTACATATCCAGGGCTTTTTCTTTATTACCCGGGACGTTGGATGCCGCGTAGATATCGGCCAGGTCCAGCGAGGCCCTTTCAAATGTGAACTCAGAGAGTTTGTCGGCTTCGGCTTCGCCAGCGTTGTTGTAGGCAAGGACCTCTTCCATGACCTTGGCGGATTCAGCCCTTCTTGCGGCTTTTTCTTCTTCCGTTTTCGCGAGCGTGATATTGGCTTCGGCCAGGCCTATCTTTGCCTGCGCTACCACGTCGGGGTCGGATGATCTCGGGACATAGGTCGTCGCGGTCGAAGGCATTCCCAATATTGCCTTGAACACTTCCGCGGCCTGTTCGGTTTCTTTGAGTGCTGCGAGCACGGTCCCGTAATTGACCGAGGCGTGTCCTCTCATGTGCTGATCGGTCACCGGGTCTTTAATGACGGACAGATAATTGGCTTTTGCCGCTTCTTTATTTTTTATGTCAGCTTGGGTGGTGGCAGCGCCTGCTTTCATGAGATCTTCGGCTACCTGGAACCTTGCATAGGCGGATTGATAGGGATCGGCATCAGGATTATTTATAAAAGCTTGCGGATTGTGCGTTGCACCGGATTTGAACAATATGAACTCCGCCGACTTCACGAAATAGGGGATTTTGGCTTCCACTTTGTCTTCGGGCTTTCCCGTTATAGGGTTCGTATCGGCTTTGCCAAGCAGCATATTGGCTATATCAACGGCTTTCTGTATGTCTCCCGCGGCCAGGTAAAGCTTGGCGAGGATGGCGTAGACTTCTTCAAAAAGGTATTCGTGTTCCCGGTCCACTTGGACGGTTTTAAGCTTTTCCGTGATAGCGCCGATCGCGGCATTTAGTTTTTCTTTGCTGTCTCCGGACCTGTTCTCAAGGTCGTGGTATCTGGCCAGTCCCAACAGCGAATAGAAAGCATTCTTCCCGTCAATAGGCACTCCGGAGAGCTTTTCGCTCAGCACGGCAGTTACGGGGACATCTCTTCTGTCATCCACCACCTGTATGCCGTTTAATCCGTCGAACTTGCCTGTCGCGACGGCGTCATAGATCAATTTAGCTTCTTTGATCATTCCGTAATGCGCGCAATAATCGGCAAGCATAAGCGCCGCTTTGAGCTTAGTGGTGGGGACGGTTGGGTCAGTTGATCCGTAATTCAGCACACATGCGCAAATAGTTTTGAAATCCTTTGCCGGCTGGCTGTCCATCCCCAGTTTTTCCCTGCGGATCTTTGCTAATATGCCTTGCATGGCAATATCAACGCCGTTTTGGACAGCAATGGGGATGGAAAAGCCTTCTCTGGTAAGATTAAAGATATCTCCTAATGCAGCATTTTCGAATTCATTATTCAAATACTCGCGATTAATAGCAGGGATCTCAGGTCTTGTACTATCTTCCGGGATAGATTTATCCGGTGTTGCTGATGGTGCAGCAGAAATACTTGAAGCTATTATTAATGAAACCTTATTTGTATCCATACTTTCCCCATATATATATCGGCATAAAATTCCAATAATTTCATGCATTCTCGCACAAAACTCATAATGCCAACTAATATCAAAAAACTATCTGGCGGTGTTTACTTCTATCCCGACCAAGGACACGCCATTTTGTATAGCGTATGTCCTAAATGTATAGTTTAATCCATTGTTCTTGATATCAGCGGTCCAATCTTTTGCCAGTTTTAGTGTTTCTTCGGTCCAAGCTTTATTCCTTAACCATATGCTTATCAAAGCCAGCTTCAGCTTCTGCTGCATAAATACGTCCGCAACTTCAACCTCTTTGCCGGTCTTTAACGGGATGACGATAGCTGTTGACCCATCTTCCTTATTTGTGGTCTTAATGTAAGATGCTATTTTGTCGTCAGGTATCGCTTCTCCTGCCGGCGTATTGCCCATCAACACATACAATCTCAGCGCCGCGATGTCGGCGAGCTGGGCTTTGACCTCTTTCGGAGCGGCTGCTAGGTCAGAGTATTTGCTGATGATTTTAGCTTCTGCCAGGTCCGCTATCTCGGAAACCTTGATGCGGGTAATAGGTCCGTTGTTGTCATTTTCCCCGAACGGCTTTGAAATGAGCGCGTTGGCTACGGTAAGCATTGGCGGGATGGCGCCTTCCGTGCTCGGCACGGTCCATTTGCCTATATTTACGCACAACGGATTTTGAGAATTGTTAAAGAGCACTTCTATAGCTTGTTTGGCTGTTTCCGATGTGAGGAGCTTTTTAAGCTCGATCTTTTCATCGGGAGTCATTTTTCCCCTGACAACAAGAGCCTTGTTTTCCTCGTCGTAATAATACTTACAGCCGCTGTTTTCGCAATATTTGATCAATTCCTCGGATGCCGGGAGTTTTTCCCCGGATTCCACGAGGACTTCAAACTGATTCTTTGCTTCATCGTAAGCGCTGCCAGCTTCGGCGGATGACAGCAGGGAGTTGATCTTCTCCGCCAGACATGAGGCGTAATCGGTTATGGCATTATCTCTTATATACGCGTTTTCTGGAGCCGAGGCCTTCTTAATGATCTCTGCGAGCACTGTTTTCGCGGTTTCTATATCATTATTATAGCCCGTCTTATCCGTGATCTTTTGTGCTGCCGTTCTCAACGGGTCGGAATCCTCTATCTTTGTATCTTCAAGAATGCCCTGAGCCAGATTGGCCAGTTGATATCTTGTGGACGCTTCTTCGGCTTCAAGATAAAGTTCTTTGCCGGTTATACTTTGGAACTGTTCAAGCGCCGCCTTGTAAAGCGCTATTATTGCGCCTTCCCTTGTTCCCGCAACGGCTTTGTCCTCTTCTGTCTTTGCCAGCCCTTTTGCCAGTTCTATTATCTGCTGTTCCACGGCCGGATCCGTTTCACCTTCTTCTGCCCACTTCATCAGATTGCCCAGCCATGTATACGAGCGGGCGAGGAGGAGAGGGCGGTCGGCGTCCGAAACATATTTCTTGTTCGGGTTTTCTATGACGTTCAACAGATTCGTTGTGGTTTCGGACCAAAGCCCCGCGGTCCTTCTTTCTGACCAAATCTTTCTTAAGCCGAATGCATTGCTTAAGGCAAAATCATGGAAATCCCAAGGACCCAAGCCTTCCAGTGGATCTGGTTCAGTTGAAATGACTTCATCTGTTTTTGACGGCATATAATTTTCGGCCGTAATCTTTATCTTTGCATATAAGCGTGGATTCTCTCTCTCTATTATTGTCGCAAATGTGGTATCAGCCAGCAATCCTTTGCTTATCTGTGCAGCTTCTCGAGTATTTTCTTGTATCGAGTTCCCGTTTTTATCTTTCGATGACAGCAAGATGTCAAGGTAGTCCGAAACTATGTCAAAATAGGATTTCTTTATCTCCCATCCGCCAACATAAAAGCTGCTGCCGGCTTCTTCTTTTCTATCAGAGATCTCTTGAAAAGCTTTTTGTATTTCTGTAAGGGCGTTGGCACCGTCATCATGTGCATAGTAACTCAAGGCTTTTATTCTATGGGCTTGCGCGGTATATAAACCGAATGCATTCACGAATTCATGTCCTTTTTTCTGCCACAGATCAACAGCCGCGTCAATAACTCCTTTATGAAAATACAACAAACGGCCCTTAGAAGGTCTTGATGCCGAAGCCACATCATTTGCTATGCCAAAGGTTTCTTCAAGGACAGTTGCCGGGTCCGCGACTGTTTCAGGGATATTGCCTTCATGCTTTTTCCTATATGCCATGCAGTATCTGGCGTAATTGACCCTGGTTTTTGCTGCGGTGAAATAATCAAAATATTTCATGAATGTTCCGCCAAAGTGCCCTGTTTTATCCATTAGCCAGCCAATAGGTTTGCCACTGTCCCATGAGGCATTTGATTCGACAGACGCCTCATAAATATTGCTTATCTCTTCTATTCCAATATTGACGGTTTTTCCGTCATCCCCGACATAATATGGGTCTTCTTTTGTCAGTTCAAAATAACTGCTGCTCATTTCAAGCAATTGAGAGCAGTATTCTGAACGATAACTATCGCTCTCTCTTAAACCGGAATATTTAGTATGGATCAGTTTTATGGCTTCTCGTAAATATTGTTTTGCATCAGCCATTTCCTGTTCGGTGTCAGCGTTGTTATATTGTGCCATGCCTTTTCTGTATAAGGAATTTGCCGACAGGAATATCGCTTCATTGTAGAACAAAGGCTTTCTCGAGTTAGTGTTGTAATTAGAATCTATAATGTTTCGTGCCGTTTCAATCGCCTTGTCATAATTGCCGATCTGATAATAGCACTCTGCCAGATCGAAATACCTTTTTAACGCGGAATCGCGGAACAGCAGAGCTCTTCTCCAGACGCTGTCTAAAGTGCCTTGAAAGGCCACCCTTTTTTCTTCTGTTTCTTTTTCTCCCTTTGCTATCGCATTGTTTATATAAATTCCCTGCAGAAAGTAGAATATCTTGTCCTTTTGCGCGCCGAAAGCGTCCGACAGATTAAAGTTTGCGTCCGGTCCGGACAGTTTAGCAAAATCATCGGTAGGTTCGCCATTACTGATATATCCGTTCTTTTCCAGTTCGGCAATGAGAGTTCCGGGGTTTTGCATATTCAACCCCTTCAAGATCGTTTCCTCGTTGATTAGGATCGTTCCCTTAGGGGCACTGTCGAAAGGAGCTGCGATTTGGATCGAAGGCTGGACTTGTGTTTGTGCTATTGTTATGGCGGGGCGCACAAATTCCGCAGTCGAAGACCCCGCGGGAGAGGGAGCTCCTGCTGTCGGCCTGTCGGGTGTATCTGTTGGGGCATTATGTCTCACAGCCGAGGGCTGTGCGGAGCTAGACTGATCGGTTCCGATCTGTCTTATGGTGTTTTCTGTCATGTTCATGTTTCTCCTCCTGTTATGCCGCCGCTTTCATTTCTGTTTTACCATCGGGGATCGCTTTTGGCCCTATGCCCGGCCTGTTTTTCCCCGCAGTGACCTGCCTGTACATTTTCGCGGCTGCATCCACAACCAGATGTTCCTGGGTAGTGGCCATGACTTTTTTGAGCATTGCCAACGCTTGTGTAGGCAGATGATTGGTCCTTATGTCATTTACGGCGTTGATGCATATTCTCATCTCTATTAAAGCCATGATCTCTGTTATTTCGTTAGCCTGGTCTTTCCATTTGTTCTGCATACCGAAAGATATACGGCCTTTCTTATCCACACAACCCAATTCCCTCAAGATATTGAACAGTCTATCACGCTCGGCGAATAGGGTTGAATAAGGGGCATCGTCTGTTATCGCTTTTTTGGTTTTTTGGAGATCCTCATGCAGCTCGGTATATCTGCGCTGTTGTTCGATCAATCCCTTAAGGAATCTGACAACTGCTTGTGTTTGCTGTCCTTTGCCTAGAGCGTCCTCAACTTTTCTTTCTATTGCGGCCGCATCTGTAACTATAAGCGCAAAATCTCCTTTATTGACAACACCTGCTTCTGATAGCTTTTTAAGAATGTCAGATGCTTCCTTGACTCTATCGCTTGTAGATCCTATTAGTGCCTTTATCGGTTTTCCTATATTTGGATGTTCTTTAAGCCCCGAATAATACCTAATTGTATCTCTTGATGCAGTCAGTCTTGAGGCGATAGCGTCCCTTAGTTCTTCAGGGGTTATCTTGAATGCTCTCATAAGAGTTACCTGCGGTATTGCAGGAGTCCCTTCAAAAGCGAGACTTGCGCGGGCTCTTTGCAGTAAGGCGATTATGTACGTCGCGAAAGCCATATTTATGGCCATTCCAAGACCAGTCCCGAAGAAATTGTGGATCGCGGCATGGAATGTAGGATTGCCCGCCATGTTTTCCATATAGGTAGTTCCCAGTATGGATGCTGCGG
>JAKLHX010000049.1 GCA_022709925.1 Candidatus Margulisiibacteriota bacterium | reverse complement strand
CCGCGAAGAAAAGAAGCTCACCAGAGAGCTGTCCGATGAAAAGACAGGAGAATTCACCGGAGCCTTTGCGATAAATCCGGCAAACAACGAAAAAATACCGATATGGACGTCCGATTATGTCCTCATGGAATACGGCACAGGCGCTGTCATGGCCGTTCCCGCTCACGACCAGAGGGACTTCGATTTTGCAAAGAAGTTCGGGCTACCGGTCAAGACCGTGATCGCACCTGAAGCAGGAGCAGCGGCAAGCACGTTACAACAGGCATACGTTGAGCCCGGCATCATGGTCAATTCCGACCGATTCAATGACATGAAAAGTGATGACGCCATAAATGCGATCACCGATTGGCTGATCGAGAAAGGCGTCGGCAAAAGAGAAGTGAATTATAAGATCCGGGATTGGCTGATATCAAGACAGCGCTACTGGGGAGCTCCTATCCCTATCATCTACTGCGAAAAATGCGGCGCTGTTCCCGTCCCTGAAAAAGACCTCCCGGTAAAATTGCCTTACGACGTAAAATTCACCGGAGAAGGAGGCTCTCCTCTTTCAAAGTCCGAAAACTTCATAAATACGGCCTGCCCAAATTGCGGGGGCAAAGCAAGAAGAGAAACAGATACTCTGGACACGTTCAATTGCTCATCGTGGTATTTTCTGCGCTACATAAACCCCGAACAAACGGATAAGCCGTTCACTTTTGAGGACCTTAAATATTGGATGCCGGTAGACCAGTACATCGGAGGAATAGAACACGCGATACTCCATCTTCTATACTCAAGGTTCTTTACAAAAGTCCTTTACGATCTTAAATTGGTCCCGGTGGACGAGCCGTTCAAGAACCTTCTGACCCAGGGGATGGTCGTTAAAGACGGGGCAAAGATGAGTAAGTCAAAAGGCAATGTAGTAGACCCTGATTACATAACCGAACGGTACGGCGCCGATACTGCCAGGCTATTTATATTGTTCGCGTCCCCTCCCGAAAGAGAACTTGAGTGGAGCGACGCGGGAGTGGAAGGAAGCTACAGGTTCTTGACAAGGATCTGGAGACTGCTGAACGAGAACAGGGCCGCATCTGACTCCGACAAGCCAGAGATCACACAAAAACTCCACAAGAGTATTAAGGGCGTGACCGAAGATATAGAAAGGTTCTCTTTCAATACCGCGATATCAAAGATCATGGAACTTGTTAACGCCCTTCAAGGGCAGTCTTTCAGCAGGCCGACTGCGGAAAAACTCGTGATCATGATATCCCCGTTCGCTCCGCATATAGCGGAGGAACTTTGGCATATACTCGGGAATAAGGGATCGATAATGTCCGAGCCCTGGCCAAAACATGATGAGGAACTCGCAAAAGAAACTGAAATAGAGATCCCCATACAGGTGAACGGCAAATTAAGGGATAAGATAATGGCCCCGGCAGGGATACCAGAAGAAAAAGCAAAAGAGCTTGCTTTGAACACCGAAAAGATCAAGCTTGCTATAGCCGGCAAGACCATCGTCAAGATGATCTTTGCCAATAAAAAGCTGATAAACATAGTAGTGAAATAATGCCAAAGAACATAGCACATGCGACAGCAAAAAAAACCTCTGTAAAAGACCAGATCAAGGCTCTTACAAAGATCAGCGGAGCGATAACGTCGGATCTTCTGCTGGACGATATACTTAAACTGATAGTCGTGGTCACCGCACAGATAATGAAATCAAGCATATGCTCGATCCAGCTTATCGATGAAAAGACCGGCGCGCTTATCATACGCGCGACGCAGAGCATGAGCGAGGAATACAATAAAAAACCTCCGTTAAAGATAGGCGAAGGGATAGCAGGCAAGGTCGTACTTTCAAAGAAACCTGTCGCGATAAAAGACATAACCCTTGAGAACGAATACAAATACAGGGACATCGCAAAAAAAGAAGGACTGTGTTCTCTCCTCTGCCTGCCGCTGAACGTAAAGAACAATGTCATAGGAGTGCTCAATGTATACACCGAAAAACCTCACGTGTTCACGGACACTGAAATAGACCTCCTCACGTCGATAGCGAATCAAGCCGCTATCGCTATTGAGAACGCCGAACTTGTGGTAAAATCTAAAGTGGTACAGGAAGAGCTCGAAACAAGGAAGTTCTTCGAGCGCGCAAAAGGGATTTTGATGAGGGATGAACACCTGACCGAAGAGGAAGCCTACCTCAAAATCCAGAAATTTGCGATGGACAACAGAAAGCCCATTCGCGAAATTTCAGAAGCGATAATTTTGTCCGCAGATCTCAAGAAAAAGTAAAATCCGCACAAAGTTTGTGCCTCTTTTTTAGGACACGGTTTGTTCTATAGGGATCGTTATGGTCCTCCAATATTTGATCGGGAAAGGTGCAAAAAATGTCGAAAAAAATTGAAGAGTTCATAAAAAAACTCCGGGAGAAAAATCCGGGAGAGCTTGAGTTCCTCCAGGCCGTTGAAGAAGTAGTGACTTCGATAATGCCGTACATAGAAAAAAACCCGAAATACCAGGACGCTAAGATCCTGGAAAGGATAGTAGAGCCGGAGAGGGTCATAATGTTCCGCGTACCATGGACGGATGACAAAGGACAGGTCCAGGTCAATAGAGGATTCAGGATCGAGATGAACAGCGCGATAGGACCATACAAAGGCGGGCTCCGTCTTCATCCGAGCGTAAACCTGGGAATACTTAAATTCCTTGCTTTCGAGCAGGTCTTCAAGAACAGCCTTACTACCCTTCCGATGGGCGGAGGAAAAGGGGGATCCGACTTCGATCCTAAAGGTAAAAGCGATAATGAAGTGATGAGGTTCTGCCAAAGCTTCATGACCGAGCTTCAGAGGCATATAGGCCCTGACACTGACGTGCCTGCCGGAGATATCGGCGTCGGAGGAAGAGAGATCGGATATCTCTTCGGTCAATATAAAAGATTGAGGAACGAATTCACGGGAGTGCTAACAGGCAAAGGCCTTAACTGGGGAGGAAGCTTGATAAGACCGGAAGCCACCGGTTACGGCTGTGTCTATTTCGCGCAGGAAATGCTAAAGACCAGGGGCGAATCCTTTAAAGGCAAGATCTGCACGGTCTCCGGTTCCGGCAATGTCGCGCAATATACCGTAGAAAAAGTGACCCAGCTGGGCGGGAAATGCGTCACTCTTTCCGATTCCAGCGGATACATTCATGATCCCGAAGGCATAGACGCAAAGAAGCTTGCCTTCGTCATGGAGCTCAAGAACGTTAAAAGAGGCAGGATAAAAGAGTATGCCGACAAATTCAACTGCAAATTTGTAGAGGGCAAAAAACCGTGGGGAGAGAAATGCGATATAGCATTCCCGTCCGCGACGCAAAATGAGCTCGACGGCAACGACGCAAAAACGCTCCTGAAGAACGGCTGCATATGCGTATCCGAAGGAGCTAATATGCCGTCCACCCCGGAAGCCGTAGAAGTTTTCCTGAACGCAAAGATACTGTACGGCCCGGGAAAAGCCGCCAACGCAGGCGGGGTCGCCACCAGCGGCCTTGAAATGAGCCAGAACAGCATGCGTCTTTCATGGGGCAGAGAAGAAGTCGACAAGAGACTTCACGAAATAATGGTCAACATCCATGAATCATGCGTAAAGTACGGCAAAGAAGGAAGCTACACAAATTACGTGAACGGCGCCAACATCGCCGGGTTCGTAAAAGTCGCAGATGCAATGCTCGACCAGGGGGTTGTGTAGTATATAGTCTGTTACGTCTCACATGTAAGGGCGGGTTTGAAACCCGCCCTTACTTTTGTCACACGTGTTAACATTATCCTATGCGCGACATCATTGAAAAGATACTCCCTTCAGTTTCAAAACCCGGGCGTTATATAGGCAACGAACTGAACTCTATACACAAACCCCATGAAGGAAAGCTGAAATTCGCTCTAGCCTATCCTGATACTTATGAAATAGGGATGTCCAACCTCGGACTGCAGATCCTCTACCATATATTGAACCGGCGTCCGGACATTGTAGCCGAGAGATTTTACGCGCCATGGCCTGACATGGAAGAAAAAATGAAGGAGAATAATATCCCTTTATTCTCTCTCGAATCTTGGGCCCCGATAAAGGATTTCGACATAATAGGATTTTCAATACAGAACGAACTTACGTACACAAATTTTCTGAACATGCTGCGTATCTCGGACCTTCGGCTGTACCGGAAAGACCGCGATGATTCCCATCCTTTGGTGATCGCCGGGGGTGCATGCACCAATAACCCTGAACCGTTGTCGGATTTCGTTGACGCGTTCGTGATCGGCGACGGAGAAGAGGTTATAGTGGAAATAGCGGATGCATATAAAAAACTAGAGGGCGACCGGCCCATACGCGATCAATTGTTATCGTCTCTTTCCAAGATCCCCGGTATTTACGTCCCGGATCTTAATGAGTTAAAAGACGTAAAACGCCGCATTGTCAAAGATCTGAATTCGATCGATTACCCGACCTCCCCTATCGTCCCTTTCATAGAGATCGTGCATGACCGCGCCACCATAGAGATAATGAGAGGATGCCCGCGCAGATGTAAGTTCTGTCAGGCGGGCACGGTCAACAAGCCCGTGCGCATGCTAAAACCTGAGAAAGTGATCGCTCTTGCCAAAGAGACCATAAAAAACACCGGGTTCGAGGAATTGTCCCTTGTATCTCTTTCCAGCAGTGATTATCCTCATTTGTATGACGTCGCACGGGAATTGGGAACGTTCTTCTCTCCAAAAAGGATCTCGCTCTCGCTCCCGTCCCTTAGAGCCGACAATCTTAAAGAAGAGATCGCAAAAGAAATGCTGTCAGTACGCCAATCCGGTTTCACGATAGCACCTGAAGCAGGGACCCAGCGGTTAAGGGACCACATCTGTAAAGACCTGACCGAAGAAAAGATAATAAATTCCGTAAAGACGGCAGTAAAGAGCGGCTCTAACCGCATAAAACTGTATTTTATGATCGGTCTACCGACCGAAACTGACGAAGACATAAACGGCATAGTGGACCTGGCATACTTATTGATAAAGGAAGCAAAAGCAATGACTTCGAGAGCGAAGATAACCGTCAATGTTTCCACCTTCATCCCGAAAAAGAACACTCCTTTTGAGAACGAGAAAATGATCGGACTCGAAGAAATAAAAAGAAAGCAAGACTATTTGAAGACAAATTTAAAACATAAGAGCATTGATCTGAAATGGCACGACAGAGGCATGAGTACGATCGAAGGACTGCTCTCTACTGGCGGCAAAGAAGCGGGAAAAGTCCTGTTCAAGGCATTCGAGGCAGGATGCAGGTTCGACAACTGGGCGGAATATTTTGATTATTCAAAATGGGAGAAGGCAATTGCAGAGAATACGGATCAAATATAAAAAAGAGCTTAAATTCATCGGGCATCTTGATATGGTGCGCCTTTGGGAGCGTACGCTCCGCCGCACAGACCTGCCGGCAGCTTATTCCGAAGGCTTTAATCCCAGACAAAAACTCTCTTTCGGCCCGCCGCTCCCGCTCGGGTTCACTTCAGAATGCGAACTCCTGGACATATATCTCGAAAAATGGATGAACCCTGAACAAGTAAAAGAACGCCTTGCGGGCGTCCTGCCGCCGGGCATAGAGATCATTGAGGCAGGCAACATATTCCTTGCCAGGGCCTCGCTGACGGCGGAAATAAGGACAGCAGTTTATTCAACTGCCGTATCACAAGATATGAGGAGCAGGATATCGGAGATACTTGATTCAAAAGAGATCGTCGTAAAACGCAAAGAAAAAGATGTAAATATACGCCCGATGATAAAAGAGCTCGCTCAGAACGGGAATATACTAAGTATTGCCGTCCAATGCGATAATTTCGGGACGCTGAAAGCATCTGAAATGATCGGGCTTTTTAAAGATGAGAACATCTATACATTCAGAAGGGTTTTTATACACTAACCAAGAATTATCTGTCCCCTCTATGCATCCATCTGACCCTCATCACGTCCAGGAACATTTTTGCGGGATCGATAAGCGGATTGACTTTTGAGCTTGGAGAATTTGTCCAAGTGATAGGGACTTCGGCTATCTTATATCCGAGCTTCTGTGCTAAAAACAAGACCTCCACATCGAACGCGAATCTGTCCACTTTTTGCCTCAAAAAAATATCTGCGGCAGCATCCCTGGTAAACCCCTTGAATCCGCATTGGGTATCGTCAATATCAAGCCCGGCGGCCATTTTTACAATGAAGCGGAACGTCTGCCCCATAGCTTCCCTGTAAAACGGCTGATGAAGCCGTATGTCAGCCCCGGCAGCCCAACGAGAGCCTATAGCAATATCATATCCGGATTCAAAGGCGTCCTCCAGCTTGTCCAGTTCAGATATGGGAGTGGATCCGTCCGCATCCATGAATAGAGATCTTGCCGCAGTACTGGCCAGCATCCCCTGCTTTACCGAAAACCCTTTCCCGAAGTTTTGTCTGCGGGGCGTCAGGACAAGGTCCGGATGATCCAGGGTCATTCCAAGGACTTTTTCTCTTGTATTGTCCCGGCTTCCGTCATCCACAACTATAACTTCAAATCTGCTTTCGTGCCTGGAAGAAAAATGATCGTATATGCTTTCAATAGTCGGCTTTATTCTTTCGGCCTCGTTAAACGCCGGTATTATGACCGCATGATCCAGCCGCCTGCCTGTACCGATCAACCTATGGGACCTGCTCCATCCAAGAGCGCCGGACATTGAAGCGGGAGGCGGCGTTATCCTAGGAGATGTCCTTATAAAAGGCATTTTAATCAAGCTCCCTTACGACCATTTCATAATCAGCATTAGGAACTATAACGCTGTCCTTAAAAGCCAAAACATCGCTACCCATATAGTGATAAGTAGCTCCCTCATCGAAACAAAAAACATTGTCCCGGCCTCTTCTGGGGAACCCGCCGCCTAATATGCAATTATCAAGCGCAGTATCCTGCAAAGAATACCCGAGGCAGTTCTCGGTCGCTGGCAGCCCGATAGCAGAACGGTCGGGCCATAATACCGAACCATTTATCCATGCGCCTTTCCCTATCCTCCAGGCATGGCCGCCGGAAGCTCCGTTTATCACGGAATTGACTATTGTAGCTCCGGCATCAACAATAACGTTATCCCCTATGTAGCAAGGCCCTATTATCCTCGCATCATTGCTGACCCTCGCGTTCCGGCCAAGGAATATCTTATTCCCGGATTCATCAGTAACGGAACGATCGGCATTATTAGGCCACCATGAAAAGTCGTGAAACCTTTCAAATCCGCCTCTTTCGTCTAAAAATTCACGGTTAGACTCAAGAAGCGCGGTCAAGGTCCCGTCATCCGCCCAGAAACAGTCCAAAAGATATCCGTAGAATCCGTGAGGGTCTTTCGGCAACTTTGGAGCGTATATTTCGGGATGATGTACCGTCATATCGGCAAAAACGTGCTTTGCCCAGTCGCTGAAATTGGGATTAACCTGCCCTTCCTGTATAGAACCTTTTCTCAGCAATCTTTCCGAAAAAACGCCTAATCTGAAATGGCAGCCCTGTTCATCCGTAAAATCGTTATGATATGTCTCGGTATTCCTGTTGGCATCTACCTGGACATCGCCGTGGACCAGCTCAAAAAACCTTCTGGAGAAGATATATATGGAAGCGTTGTTCAAGTTGCTCCTGGCATCGTGGTTCTTCTCCTGGAACCCTATTATAGAGGAGTATTTCCCTCCGATGTATTTCACATTCTCGTCGCCGTTCCTGTATTG
>JAKLHX010000048.1 GCA_022709925.1 Candidatus Margulisiibacteriota bacterium | reverse complement strand
TACGGAAGGAGTATATCCCCTTGTAGTAGGAGGCTCTCCGGAAGCAAGTCCGACATCCCTTTGAGCATAAGCGAACCTGGTGGTAGAATCCATCATAAAAACGACTTTCATGTTCTGGTCCCTGAAATATTCGGCAATAGCCGTAGCCACAAAAGAAGCTTTAAGCCTTATCAAGGGGGGCTGGTCCGAAGTAGCAACGATAACTACGGACTTTTGCAGGCCTTCTTCGCCGAGCGATTCTTCTATAAAATCCCTTACTTCTCTTCCGCGCTCTCCTATCAAAGCTATGACGTTGACATCGGCCTCGGCATTCCTTGCGATCATACCCATAAGCGTGGATTTCCCGACACCGGAACCCGCGAATATCCCCATACGCTGTCCCCGGCCTATGGTCAAAAGCCCGTCAATTGCACGGACGCCTACTTTTAATATCTCTGTGACCCTCGGTCTTTTTACCGGGTCCGGAGGATCGGCATCAAGAGGACGCTCTTCCACGGTCACAAGAGGCCCCTTATCATCTATGGGTTCTCCGAGGCCGTTGAGCACTCTTCCCAGAACCGCAGGACCCACTTTTACCATCAGAGGATGTCCGGCAGCCAGGACTTCAGATCCGGGAGATATACCGGCAGTCGTACCGAGAGGCATAAGAAGGACCCTTCCCTCTTTAAATCCTACGACCTCCGCGTATGTCACTGATTCGCCTTTATTTATGCTGATGACGCAAAGGTCCCCGATGGAAACGCCCTGCACCTGGGCTTCAAGTATCAGTCCTACGACCTGGATGACCTTTCCGATCACACGGACGGTATCCGCCCGTTCTATCACGCGGTGGTATTTATCAAAATCTATTTTGAATTCGTCGGTTTGAGAAGTATCAGTCTGACCCACTATCTTGCGCCTTCCCCAGTGCTTGTTCGATCAGGGATATCTTCGTGCTTATCCTGGCATCCACATATCCGAGGTTTGTTTCCACAACACATCCTCCGGGATCTACCTGGCTATCTTCAAGAATGGAAAGATTTTTTACGCCGTCAACGATCCCCGCTATCCTATCCTTATATTTCTTTATGTGCTCGACATCATCCCTGTTCACTTTCACTATCACGCTCTCTCTGTCGCTGATCTTGTTAATGGCTTCGGTAACTATATTGAGCACAACATCCTTGTGCAAAGAGACCTCGCTGCGTATTATCTGTTCGGCTATTTTAAGGGAAAGCCGCACCAGCTCGCCTTCAGAATCCTTGATTATTTTTTTTCTTTGTTTGATGGCATCGTTCAATGTTTCAAGCGCCTGGTTTATAAGTTCGGATATCTGCTGTTGTCCCTCCGATTTGCCCTCTTCCAAGCCTTCCTCTTTCGCTCTTTCCCTCATAGACTCTATTTCAGCCTGGGCGTTTTCCATGAATTCCTGGGCTTCGAGCTGGGCCTGAGACACTATCTGGGAAGCTTTCTCATATGCGCCTTCTACCATAGTGTCGGGATCAGAACCTTCCTGCAGTTCAGAAACTATCTCCTGGACTTCCACGCTGGGTTCTTTTAAAGCCGTATTCGAAGAAAGAGCGGGAGCGGCTTTGTAGTCCGCTTGTCTTAGATCTACAAACCCCTTGTCTATAACTTTGGATCTTTTTATGAGTGCCATTGTTTAATTTAGGGACAGCCTTTCAAGCCTGCCTGATAAGATTTTAACAATTTTTTCTTTGATTTGGCTGGAAACCGGCGGATTTTTCAAAAGTTTGATCATTCTCTCCACTTCGCTCTTTCTTTCGCTCATATAGGAAAGAACCTCTTTGCCCTGGACCGGAGGAAGTATAGACATTACATATGCCACGACCCAGGACCTTTCCGCGGAAAGAGCGGCCGCGACCTTTCTCGGTTGAGAGTAAAATAATATGTCGTAAGGGCTTCTCTGCGTATCCGCGACAGCAGCTTTCTGCGGTTTGCTTTGAACGGGCACGGGACTTTCCTGCTGCACTTGCCGAGGAACCCCTGCAGAAGCAGCGGGAAGCGTCATAAAACCGGAAAACTCTTCAAGTACAGAACTGACAAGTTCAGTAGACGGCATGGGAAGACTGTTCATGCCGGAAGTTATTATGTCCGAAAAGCCTTCAGGCAATAATTTTAATATTTCATTGGATATCTCTGTCCCGAGCAAGGAAAGAAGTATCGTGGCTTTCTGCCTGCCGGTTAAAACCATTATTGTTCTCCCCCTTCCTCTTCACTTATCCATTTCTCCAAAAGCTTGGCTACTTTTTCCGGAGAGCGCGCGACGGCAGAGCGTATCTGATCCACAGAAGAGTTCTTCTGCTGAGAGGCGTTCGGCTCCGCTTTTTTCACGGAAGGCCTGACCTCCACTTTCGGCCTTTTTCTGGAATTTAGGAGCCTTCGCATGACAACAATTACCGCAAAGATCCCGATACCCCAAAATACTAAAGACCTGTTCTTGCCAAAGAAAGCCATCACGGACCTTAAGGTGTCCGGTTTCCCGAACTCCTGCTGTCCTTCATTCCCCTTAGACACCATGCCGGCCTTGGTCGCTGTAGCATAATGGAACGGAACTTGACGCAGGACTATTTTATCCCCGCGGGACGGATGATATGACAGCGATGAAGCTATCATGTCCAAAGTGGTCTTCTTTAACTGCGGAGTGAGGTTGAAACGGTTGTCGACAAGCACTATCACGGTCATCTTTTTTATATTGTCCCGTATCGCGCCGTTGATCTTCTTCTTTTTTGGCTGGACCTTTTTTGAGCTCTTCCCTGAAACCTTTTTGGCAGAGACCTTATAATCGTCCATTTCAAGGTTCACTTTGACAAGGATGCTGTTGGGAGGATAGAACCTGTTCACGATAGTCTGCGCTTTGGAAGAAAGCCTGTTCTCCAGCTCTTCTTTGGTCTTGATCTTTGAGAGCGCTTTTTCCTCGGGTGTTTTAGGGACGGTCTGCTCCGCCGGAACGACCTCGATCTCTTTGGTCGCCATCGCGGCCTTTTCTTCAAATGTCGGGACGGTCTTCGGTATTATCACTTCCGCGGGTGTCTCTTTGACCTTGGGGGACTCAAAAATATCTTTGGCGGGCATAGGCAAAGCCTGGTAACTGCCCACGGCAGCTTCCGGGGTGACCGCCCCGGGACCGCTCAAGATATTACCGAAAACATCAACAATGCTTACGTTCTCGGGCCTTAGATTCTCAACGCTGTTCGCTACAAGCCTTACGATACCGTTTATCTGCTCTCTGGTAAGTTTCCTCCCCGGCTTGAGCTGCAACAACACCGATGCGGTAACAGGAACTTTTGTCACCTCAAAAAGCGTCGTTTCCGGTATCACTATCTGTATCCTTGCGTCCTGGACGGAATCTATACGGGAAATGGTCCTTGAAAGCTCTCCTGAAAGAGCCCTTATGAACTGTATCCTTCTGTCAAAATCGGTCGTCCCAAGCTTCGAAGTATCGAATATCTCCCAACCTACGGAACCGCCGGTAGGAAGGTTCTTTTCCGCCAACCCGAGCCTGGCATCATCGGCCTTATCTTTCGGGACAGCGATAGATCTGCCGGACTCTCTCGTTTGATAAGGGATCTTAAGCGCCTTAAGCTGCGTAACAACGTTAGCGGCATCACGCAGGTCCAGATTATTGTAGATGACGACATATCCGGCATAAGGGTCCCTTATCCCGCAAGACCTTGCAAAGCTCAAGACGAAAACAAGAGCTACCACGACAACAACAGAAGCCATGATAAGCAGCCTTCTGGCTTCCGATCCTCTTACTCCTCCAACTTCTCCCATTGGTCACTCTCCAGTATTTTTTATTATATCTGCATCTGCGTTATTTCTTTGAACGTATTAACCGCCGAAGTGAGCGTCGTAACGGCAAGCTGCACCGCCAGGTTCATTTTGGCGGTCGCGATCATGACATCCGACAACTCCGCATTCCCCTGCATATATTGATTCATAAGGACATCGGAATTTTGCTCCAGCTTGCTTACCCCTTCCAGCGAATCTACTGCTTTATTAAAGATAGCGTCAAAGGTATTGCTCGACGTACTTAAAGGAGCAGTTGCCGGAGCCTGTTGAGTAGTTTCAGCGACCGGGACTTCTTCACCCGGTCCCAGTATCTGCGCTATCAATTTCGGGTCTATTCTGCTGATCGGACTGACCATTTCAACTCACTCCTTTATTTATTGGATCTGCAGCGTATCCTGCCCCATTTTCTTCGTCGTATTTAAAACAGCGATGTTCGCTTCATAAAGCTTGCTGGTATATACCATATCAGCCATCTCCGTAGGAAGCGAGACATTCGGCAATGTCACATAACCTCCCTCATCGGCATGCGGATGCCCGGGGTTATATACTTTCTGCATATTAGTGGACCTGTCCTCGATCACAGACGCCTGTACTCCGCCAAGGTTATTGTTCCGGCGCTCCTGAGCCCTGTCCAGGGTTTCGGAGAAAGAAAGAGGCGTCTCGGAATACATCAGCGTCTTCCTTACATAGGGACCGCCGTTTACGGTCTTTGTAGAATTCATATTGGCGATATTACTGGCTATCACCTCCATATGAAGCCGTTCGGTCTTTATGGCGGACACCGATATATCAAAAGCGTTGGACAATCCCATGGACTATTTCCTCCCCTGAGATATTATGGTCCGTAGCACCGAAAGCTTAGAATTGAACATCTTAAGATATGCCGAATATCTTCCGCTGTTCCTTGCCATATCAGACATCTCTTCTTCCATGTTCACGCTGGTGCGATCCCGCTTCTCAACCGCCTTTCCAAGGACCTCATCAAACTTCTTCGGGATATATCCCGGAGTGTTGGCATTGGCTATGTTATGGGAGATGACCTCCTGCGCTTTGGCGGAATTCCGGATGCTTTTCTCAAGAGATCCCATTGTAGGGTCAAAAATACTGTCTATCATTTGAGCTTCTCCTTCAGTCTGGATATCCCCCTGGATATAAGACGGTTCACCTTACTGCGTGACAATTTAAGGTCCTTGGCAATATCCTTCTGACTGACGCCTTTCCTAAAAAAAAGGTCGAGGGCAGTCTTTTCCATTTTCGGAAGTTGTTCGATCTCTTGGTTTAACCTTTGCTGGAGCTCATTTGATTCCGAATCTTCAACATGCGTCCTCTCGCCGGACACCTGGACCTCTGTATTTTCCGTCAGCTGCTCAAGGGAAACCAGGTACATGAGAGCCGAAGCAGAAACGATCTTCTGTATCTTTGATACGGCGGACTTGAATTCTCCTTCGCTCATCTTTTTCTTTTCAAGGAGCTTAGCATCCTTTGAAGAGATCTTTTCTTCCGCCCCACCCTTGTTGAGTATGGAATCATAGCCTTTCTTTGCCAGGTCCCGCACCATCACTTGTATCCTGTAAGGGACGGGATTGTAGTATTTTAGTCCGTCAAGTATCTCGCCTCTTACCCTGTAAGACGCATAGGTCTCGAATTTAACACCCCTTTTAGGGTCAAAATTATCCCATGCTTTCATGAGACCGATCATACCGTCGCTCACAAGATCGTTATAGTCTATGTTAGGAGGAAGGCCTTTTCCTGATATCATCGAAGCGATGGAATGGACCAAAGGCATATAGGCTTCCATGGCCATAGGAGGCCTGAATGAAGCCTGCTTCTTAACGTCTTTTGTCTTTTTCTTTGTCTTGATCTGGGCCACTTGGACACCTCTTTATTCCTTCGGCATTACCTCTGCGTTCTTCTTGTCAATGCTCGAAGCTATTATCTCGTTAAGGCCGAATGCATCGCTTTCCGCAAGCTGTCCGATCAATTGATCCGTCAGCATCTCCGCATAAAGACCATTACCTGAACTGCCGTCGTCAGCAAGGTCGCTCTTCCATTGTTTCTTAAATATCTCTTTGAGCATGTTCTGCAAAAAGACCGAAGCGAATTGGGACGATGCGTCCTGCCCTTTTGCCGTGTCCGGCCTGTATCCGCCGTTCACGCCGAAATTCCCGCTTACGGGAGTCGGAGGAATGAACATATCCATTTTACATCACCTCTATATCGGTATTCATGGCTCCGGAAGACTTAAGCGCCTGAAGTATCGCTATCAGGTCCCTTGGAGAAGCCCCGATCGCGTTAAGAGACCTTATCAAGTCCCCGAGAGTCGCGCTTCCGCCGGCTTGCGACAAGCGTTGTTTTTGTTCTCTTATGTTCAAGTTCTGTATCGGGGACATGTCCGATATCATCCCTGTAGGAGATCCTTCCGCGATGCTTACCGTTATGTGCCCGTAGGTCACGGCGACAGGAGCGATACGCACATTTTCTCCTATAACAATGGTCCCGGTCCTTTCGTTGATCACGACTTTTGCTTTGACGTCCGGCACTACCGTAAGATTCTCAACCCTTGATATCAAAGAGATTATATCTTCCCCCATAGCCGCAGCTACTACTATTGTAGCCCCGTCTTCCGCTCTGGCATCGATACCTGCCCTGGCTATGGTATATGCGACCCTCGACGCCGTAGTAAAATCCGGCTCATTCAAGATCACCGCAAAGTTTGAAGCAGTCGCTATGTTCTCGGTAGGGGCCGATTCTTCAGTGGAAACGCTTGTGACCTGCTCAAATTCCATGGGGACTTCTTTTTCTACTATCGCTCCGTTCGGTATCTTTCCGGAGGTTGTCACTTCCGTATTTATGGAGGATATGCTGACCCCGTACGCACCGCCGATGGATACCGGTCCTTGTGCCACCGCATAAACACTGCCGTCCGCGCCCTTAAGAGGGGTCATCAAAAGAGTGCCGCCTTTTATGCTGGTCGCATCTCCCAGGGATGAGACCGTGACATCTATACGTTTTCCTGCTTTTGCGAATGGAGGGAGATTTGCGGTCACCATTACCGCCGCGACGTTCTTAGACTTGAATTCCTGGGATTTTGGGACATTAGAAAGATTGTATATGGGATTCGTACCGGAAGAATTCATCGGAGAAGGCCCCTGCATGCCCATAGACGTCAACAGATTGGTCAAAGCCTGTTTGGTAAACTCCGTCTGCTGGCTGTCCCCCGTATGCCTAAGCCCTACTACAAGACCCAATCCCATCAATTGGTTCTCTCTTACGTCCCTGATCGTCGCGATATCTTTTATCCTCGTAGGAGGAGCTTCCGCAATAGCAGCAGATGAAGAAACCGCTATTATAGCCGCGAGAAAAAGACCGATGCTTCTTTTCATTTCAAAAAATCTTCCTTTTAAAATATCAGATTAAGGAATCGCATCAGCAATCCGGGAGAAGACGCTTCTCCTACGGAACCTGCACCTTTTACCATGACATTAGCGTTCGCGACCTGATAGGAATATACGGTATTCCATGCCGTTATATCCTTAGGCCTTATGACCCCGGAAATGGATATCTCCTGGCTTTCCTCATTTACAGAGACCTTGTGTGTTCCGGATATCATCAGGTTGCCGTCCGGAAGCACGCTTTTTACCATGACGGCTACCGTAGCAAGGACATTGCTGGTCCTTGTGGTCGAACCGGAACCTTTGAAAGCATTGCTCCTCGAACCCTGGAGAGTATTAGAAGGGGCTATGGCGCCTTCAAGTTTTGTGATCGTATGGCTGAAGCTCGCGCTAAGACTGTCTTGATTGCTGGTATCTGTCCCCGCCTTTTGGACGGCGGAAGTGCTTTCAACGATCAGCACCATCACAACATCCCCGATCTTGTAAGGTTTTTCCACCACCAGAGGAGAAGAGCTGTTCTCGTTCCATAGGGACGAAGAAAAAGCCGTACTTAACAGTGCCACGCAGAAAAACATCGAATAAAGGAACTTCTTTGCCATAAATTACTCCAATACCTTCGTTATCTTGTTGTTACTATCCACAAGGACCACTTTGGTCCTGAAGTTTTTTATTCCCGCCTCATCAGCCA
>JAKLHX010000047.1 GCA_022709925.1 Candidatus Margulisiibacteriota bacterium | reverse complement strand
GCACATCTTTTTATAATCTTTGTCCCTGAGCAATCCAAGAACAACACAAAGCTTGTTTTTTTTTATCCTTTTCAACTCGAGAGAGAGATAGCACATGCCTGACGGATTATGCGCCCCGTCGATCACGATCATAGGGTCCTTGCCTATCACCTGGAATCTGGCAGGCCACTTAGCGTTCTTCACTCCTCTACGGACAGATGTCGAAGATATTTTAAAACCTTTAGACTTTAATACGGAAATGATGCCGAGACAAACTGCCGCGTTCTCTTTCTGATGCTCACCGTAGAACGGGACAGAAAGCCTTTTAACATCGGGAGCCCCGACCTTGATGAGCGCCGCATTATTCCCGGCGCACTTTTTTCTTATTACGTCATAAGCAGTCCCTTTAGATACGGCTGTCACAAGAGGAACGTTCCTCTTTATTATCCCTGCTTTTTCCGCCGCTATGGCTTTTACGGTATGACCGAGTATACTACAATGATCAAGAGATATATTCGTTATTGCACAGACTTCCGGAGAAATGACATTGGTGGAATCCAGCCTTCCGCCAAGGCCCGTTTCTATAACGGCGATATCGACCTTATCTCTTGCAAAACAGAGAAAAGCAGCGGCAGTAAGTATCTCGAACTCGGTCGGCAGTTCTTTTTTTACGTATTTTGTTCTGATCGCGCTGCGGACATCCCGGACCAATACCGCGAACTTTTTTTTGGAGATGTCGCGTCCGTTGATCCTTATCCGCTCCGTGTAGTCCACCAAGTGAGGGGAAGTATAAAGCCCCGTCCTATAGCCTGCTTCTTTGAGGACAGAAGCCGTCATCGCGCACACGGACCCTTTACCGTTGGTGCCTGCCACATGTATAGACTTGAACTTTTTGTGGGGATCTCCTAAAACAAAGAGAAGATGCTCCATCCTGTCCAGGCCGAGCTTTATGCCGAACTTCCAGAAGGACTCAAGATATTTTATCGATGCTTGGTATTCCATCGCTCATCAGACCATAAATCCAGAAATAAAATTCACAATCCTGAGTAAAATATCGGAAAACCCGCCGAAAACCAGCAATAACATTATGATATAGATGCCGTAAGGTTCCATAGAATCATATGCTCTAGCAGCATCATAAGGAAGGAACATTCTGAGCAGTCTTGACCCGTCAAGAGGAGGTATCGGAATAAGATTAAACACCCCGAGCATGATGTTGAAAATCACTATATTCCTGAATATCATCAAAATAGTCCCCCCAATATCCCCTCCGGGGAAAGGGATCATTTTCATTAGTACGGAAAAAACCACCGCAATGGTAAAATTTGCCAGCGGCCCGGCAAGACCGACGATTGCCATATCCTTGTCAGGATCCCTGAAATTATTCGGATTTATCGGGACCGGCTTGGCCCAGCCAAAAACAAACGGCATACCGCTGACCATCAACAGTACGGGAAGTATGGTCCCGACAGGATCCAAATGCACCAAAGGATTGAGAGACAACCGTCCGAACACTCTCGGCGTTGAATCGCCAAATTTATCCGCAAACAGACCATGCATATACTCATGGGCGATTATTGAAGTGATTATAATCAATGCAACTATAAGTATTCCTATAAGTTGGAACATTTTTATGCCCTCGGATGCGACTGTTTGTAGACTTTTTTCAACCTCTCCCTGCTCACGTTCGTATATATCTGCGTCGTTGCGATATTCGCATGCCCCAGCATCTCCTGCACCGCCCTCAGGTCCGCGCCTTTTTCAAGAAGATGCGTCGCAAAACTGTGGCGGAACGTGTGCGGGGACGTCGTCCCTTTCACGCCGGAAGACTTCACGTACTTTTTTATTATAAACCATAGCCCCTGCCTTGTAAGAGGATCTCCTCGCTTGTCCAGGAAAAGCACCTGCGATTGTTTTTTCTTAAGGAGCCTTTTCCTGCTCAAGTTCAAATAAAGATGGATTGCGGCTGAAGCAGACCTCCCGACCGGGACGATCCGCTCTTTAGACCCTTTGCCCATACACTTGATGAACCCTGCATCAAGGTTCATATCGTTTATCTTAAGGCTCGTCAGTTCGCTCGCACGGATGCCTGTCCCGTAAAGGACTTCCATTATCGCCTTGTCCCTGATGGACACCTTGTCCCTCTTCTGCGGAAAGTCGACGATCAAGTTGGCATCCCCCATGGTCAGGGCTTTTGGCAGTTTTTTTGAAGCTTTCGGGAAAGAGACATCATCAGTAGGATCGGATTCCAAGTATCCTTCGTTCACTAGAAAATGGCAGAAGGATTTTAAGCAGGCCAAGTGTCTTGATACCGAAGAAGATGCCATTCCCATCTTGTTCAGGTGCCTTACAAAAGAACTGATATCTTCCGGAGTAAGCTCATGGTCTGAAAATTTGGCAAGGTCGCGCTTATAAGATGAAAGAGTATTCTGGGAATAGCCCTTTTCCACCTTGAGCCAATATATGAAATCATCGGACCATTTATTGAACTGTTCACTCATAGGGTTAATTGCCGCCGGCGGACAAACCTTCTACGATAGCGAGTATGAGCTCTGTACCCTTCACCAGGTCTTTCACCGAGACATGTTCTTTAGAGGTATGGACATTATGTCCGCCAACACCCAATATCAGGCAAGGAGTCCCCATTTCATTGAAAATATTGGCATCGCTCCCGCCTCCGGTCATCTTGACAGATGGCTTAAGCCCTATTTTCTTTACCGCGGATGTCGCGATCTTTACTATGTCCGAGTTTTCTTTCAGATAGAACGACGAGTACACGGGCTCGACTTTAAGCCTAAGATAAGCCTTGCTCCTGCCGCAGGCCTTTGCCAAAGCTTTTGTCATCGAATGTATCTGTTTCTTTAATTTCTTCCTGTTGTGGCTGCGCGCCTCTCCTTTTATCAGGACTTCTTCCGGCACTATATTAGTTGCGGTACCGCCTTTTATTATCCCTATATTTGAGGTGGTCTCTTTATCGATGCGGCCTATCTTCATCTTGGCAATGGCCTCGCTGGCTACCTTGATGGCATTGATACCGTTCTCTGGATGAACGCCCGCATGAGCGGCTTTGCCGACGATCTTCGCTTCCAGAGAGAACTGTGAAGGAGCCCTGTTCATGAGATGCTCTACAGAACCTCCGTCTATGACAAAACCGTAATCGGCCTTTATGTGTTTGGCGATGACCTCTTTAGCTCCCACAAGACCAATTTCTTCAGCGACAGTGAAACATAGTTTTGTTCCGCAGTGATGGATCTTCTTCTCTTTGATGACCTTTATTGCCTCAAGTATCGCCGCGACACCGGCCTTGCAGTCGGCACCGAGTATCGTGGTCCCGTCGCTGTATATGACGCCGGCCCTGATGATCGGACGGATCCTTCCTTTGTGGACAACAGTATCGATATGGGCATTCAAGAATATCGAAGGGAGTTTTTTGTCAGTGGGTTTTATAGAAGCGTATAAGTTCCCGCAATTGCCGCCTATACGCCTGCCTGCATCATCAAAGAAAGACCTTATGCCCATCTTTGAAAGCATCTTCCTTAAAAGATCGGCCGCATCTTTCTCCTGTTTTGAGATACTGCTCACTTTTACCAGCGATAAAAAAGTCGAGACCAGTCTTTTTTGATTTACCATTTGAAGTGCTCAAATCCTTTTGTATCTATGTTCACACCTTCGGACTTTCGGACCACATTGCCTATGATAGAGACAGCCGTACCCGTGGCAGAGCATACTTTATCTGCTATTATATCAGCAAACTTCGGCGGGCACGTGAACACAAGCTCAAAATCCTCGCCTCCATAAAGGGCCTGTTTTAAAGACGCTCCCTTTGACAAGGGAATAAGTTTTTCACGCACATCCGCTCCCGTACCGCTTTGGCGGCATATCTCGCCTATAGTGAAAGCCAGGCCGTCGCTGCAGTCCATCATCGCAGTCGCACGACCGTTTTTCGCGATGATCTGTCCTTCAAGGACACGAGGCTCAGGACACAGATGTTTTTTGTTCTTACCGGGGACAGCACTTCCAAAATCGCCCGTAACCATTATAAGGTCCCCGGGCCTGGCGCCTTTTCTATATAGGACCTTTTTCTTCTCCGCTTCACCGATGACCGAGACCGTTATTGATATTTTTTCGGGAGAGAATACAGTATCCCCGCCTATTATATCCACACGATATTTTTTCGCGAGAGCCTCCATGCCCTTATAAAGTGCACGGACATCTTTAGTCTTTACTTTTTTAGTCAGTCCCAAAGACACAAGGGCGTATCTCGAAACACCTCCCATTGATGCTATATCTGAAAGGTTGACGGCGAGTGCTTTCCAGCCGAGATCATAAAAAGAGAAGTAGCTCATATCAAAATGCACGGATTCAATCAATGTGTCGGTTGTGGCAAGAAGATATTTTTTACCGCCGGTGTCGATGACGGCAGTATCATCGCCTATCCCTTTGATGACATTCTTTGAAGGCTTGCCTATGACGGCTGCGATATCTTTGATCAGTCCGAATTCTCCGGAGAAACTTGACCTCATGAGGGAATTATAGCACCGGAGGCTACCGTTTGGCTGAGCCCATAAGACAGTCAAAAAGAATATCAAATCCTTTTATAGCGGACAAAGGCCGGCAGTCCGGCCGTCCGGTAAGACCGCCGAAATCTCTTCCGAGAGAATGCATAATATATTGTTTTATGAGCTTAGATGTCCTCTCAGTATCAAAATCGCCTACGGAAGCATCCAGGGACATCCCCAGTCTTATGCCTCCATCGTCATCCAAAGGGAACATGGAAAACCCTGAAAGTGCCGGTAGCTCCGAATTCTTTCTGGGATTATATTTTGCCATCAACAGCCGATAAAAACTTTCTCCGAGTACATTGGCCATATATGGGATTTCCATATAATTTTTGCGGCTAAAATCCATGGCAGGACCTTCCGAAAATCCCGCGACACAATCATATCTTCCCCCAAAAAGCTCATGGGCATCCCCTTCTTTGTCGCCGGAATAATCCCCTGACCAAAACAAACGGAATATCCTCGATTCCGAGGTCAAATCATCTTCCGGAAAATCCAGGACAGCGCCCAAATTATCTATTGCGGTATCCTTTATGCTTTCTAGAGGCCTTTTCAAAGCTTCAGATACCTGTTCGGTTCTCTTTATGCCCTGCTCATGCCCGGCCGTGAAAGGTTCGAGCTCTATCCCGAAAAGCACCGGACCCGAGGACGAAAAACCCCGGTAACCCTTGACCCTCCATGAGATATCGAACATCTTTTGTGTCATACCGGTCTTGCCGCCGCCGATCATAACGGGCCTTTGCACCAAAGGAGTACTGTGGTTTATCAATCCCTGCAACCTTGCGCCGATCCTTACGGCAGCAGGACTGATCATATTCGTGTTCGTTCTTACAGAAGCCATAATATCTCCCTGTTCAAAAACTTCTTACATAATTATCGGGAAATTACCGGATGGATTTCAGCGCTTCCGCCCCTTCTTTCAGGGCCGCGGCGTCCGATTCCAGTTTTATTAACATTTCGTTTAACGGGGGATCCAAAGGTTCATATGGGTCCATTGGACAGAAAGGATCGATATCCGTTCTTATGAGCTCAGCCCATTTTTCCATCCTCTGAAATTGACATATTATGTTCTCCAGCTCGTATCTATCCGGATACGGACCGCATTCTTCAAGAAAGAATCTTATGTCCTCAAGATTCGCATCTATCTCGCCGACCAGATTCGACCTTGTCCTGTCGGAATGAAGCCCGGTATCTTCAGACCTGAAACTTTTAAATCCGTCGGAGATGTCCTGCAGACGAAAAGCACGCCCCATAACATAATTGTTCCTGATATGCCTCTCTTCGTGCACAAAGATCTTCGAAACAGACAGCGGGTACCGCAACAAACCGCATGTTGCTTCACCGCTTATTGATATGGTGGAACGGTACGGGAGATCGCTTGATACGCCGGCTGTGACCTTTCCGTCCAGCCTGTCGACTATTTCGACAACATCAACATCAAAAAATCTGTCCGGTCTTTTTTGAAACCATCCCGTGCGGAATACTTGCTCAAGCGCTTGAGCATACTGATCAGTTTTATAGCTGCCGCCCCAGAATAATATCGGACGGTCAAAAGGAAAAAAGAAGTCATGGGCGCTATCCACAGCATAATCAACTCTTTTTTCCAGAACATCAATCGAACTCTTGAGCCTTATGTCCCGGGCCGGATCATCCCTGAAATTTTCTGCAGTATCAGCCATATCGCGCACACAGACATTGGCAAGCACAAGCGATCTGGCAAGACGGCCCGCATCAGAGCTGTTAAGCAGTTTGTCTGAAATGGCGTCAAGCCGCGGCAAGTGTGCGGAAGACATCGCTCTTATCGATGACATCCGGTCCAGCACTCCGGCGGCCCTATCCCTTATCCGTAAAGGCAGCCCCGAAGACAATATTGTCGTCCTAGCAGATTCAATCAGCATAGTTTTTGCCTGCATATATTCTTACTTATTTATCGTTGTTTTTATGCGGGTATTTCAGGTGGCAGGAAGCTTTTTTCTACTATCCGAAAACCTTCATCGCGCAGAAATCGCCGCACATGGTGCAGACGTCTTTACGTTTAGAGGATAATTTGTCGTGGTATTTCTTGGCCTTTACAGGGTCTATTGCGAGCATTATCTGTTTGCCCCAGTTGAGCGCTTTCCTGGCTTTTGACATCTCAAGGTCCCGTTCTTTTGCTCCGGGTACGCCTTTGGCGATATCCCCTATGTGCGCGGCTATACGGGAAGCAATGACCCCTTCCCTCACATCATCCGCGGAAGGAAGCCCAAGATGTTCGGCAGGCGTCACATAACAAAGATAATCCGCTCCGGCGCTTGCGGCAAGCGCTCCGCCTATCGCAGACGTGATATGATCGTAACCCGCTGCGATATCGGTCGGAAGAGGACCGAGGATATAGAATGGGGCTCCGCCGCATATCTTCTTTTCCAGTTGCATCTGCCCGACTATTTCATTTATCGGTACATGTCCCGGGCCTTCTATTATTACTTGCACCCCCGCTTTGCGTGCTTTTTTAGCAAGCTGCCCGAGTATCTTGAGCTCCCCTATCTGTCCGGCGTCTCCGGCATCATATATAGAACCGGGACGGAGCCCGTCTCCGAGGCTTAAAACTATGTTGTATCTCTTAAGGATAGCGAGCAACCTATCAAATTCTTCGTAAAGAGGGTTCTCTTTCCTGTTCTTAAGCATCCAGGAATAAAGCATGGCGCCGCCCCTGCTGACTATCCCCATCAGGCGTTTTTTCCTTTTGATCGTTTCCGCGACCGAAAGCGTCACGCCGCTGTGTATAGTCATAAAATCGACTCCGTCGCGCGCTTGTTTTTCTATCACGTCAAAAAGGATATCGGCCGTAAGGTTCTGCAGCCCTTTTGCATCGGCCACCGCCTGATATATCGGGACAGTCCCGACCGCCAGAGGGCTGTTCTTTATTATCTCTTTCCTGACCTTATCTATATTCCCTCCCGTGCTCAGGTCCATAACGGTATCGGCTTTTGCCTCGACGCACACTTCAAGCTTCTTCAGTTCGTTCGAAAGAGAAGGATAATCCTGGGATGTGCCGATATTTGCGTTCACTTTTGTCTTGAGACCTTTTCCGACCGCGCAAGGGATCACTTTTTTATGAAGAGGGTTATTAAATACAGCGATGGTCCCGTCCGAGATGCCGCGGCTGATATGCGCAGAAGGGACTTTCTCTGACTTTGCGATAAAGGGGATGTCTTTTTTCATTTAA
This sequence comes from Candidatus Margulisiibacteriota bacterium, assembly GCA_022709925.1. Lineage (GTDB taxonomy): Bacteria > Margulisbacteria > WOR-1 > JAKLHX01 > JAKLHX01 > JAKLHX01. The sequence goes on along the minus strand of JAKLHX010000047.1, from coordinate 141 downwards.
GTAAGGCTTAGACCTGAAGGCCCTAGTCTTTGCACTTTCTAGCTAATTTGATAGCCAATTCAACGGCTTTTTCAGGGGTCTTCACATATTTGATCGGGGCTTTTTCGTGGCCTTTTTTCTCAAAGGTCCATGTATTAAGGC
>JAKLHX010000046.1 GCA_022709925.1 Candidatus Margulisiibacteriota bacterium | reverse complement strand
CAATGGGATATACAGAATATTTCTTCCGCAATGTCGGCTGAAGCAAAGAAGGTCATGCCTCTTGCCATGATGTCCATAGGAGGCAAAGACGCATTCCCGCGCATATATAAGGATATATTCGGCAGGGATGCTGTTTAGCTGCAGCGGTCCGCGCTTTTAACCTTGTTGCGACATCCTGTTTTGTTATAATGAATCCATGAAGAGAAAACTGCTTCTTTTGATATTTGCTCTTATTTTATTTGTTCAGCCGTCTTTTGCAGCGAACAGGTTCTACGGATTGAATAAAAAATTGAACGCGATAGCGTACGGGAGTTATGGAAGAAAAGTTCTTCCGGGATATTCCATAGGCATATCTTTTATAGATCTTAAGACGGGTTATAAAGCTTCCATTAGGGGTAACAAGGTATTTCCCGCCGCTTCGATAATAAAAGTCCCCGTAATGGCATATCTTTTCTATGCTTCCGACAAAAAACTTTTGGACCTCGGCGGACAGATACACTTTACCAACGCGGACAAACTTCCCGGGGCCGGTGTTCTCCAGTGGATGCAGCCAAACGCTTACACGATGTGGAACCTGTGCCGGCTCATGATCTCCATATCCGACAATACCGCGACGCGGCTGCTTGTAAGAAGGGTGGGGAAGGCGAAGATAAACGCTTATTGCAAGAAGATCGGTATGCGGAATACTTTGCTTCTGGATGAGACCGCGCTTGTGGAAATGCCTTGCCGCAACTATAACAGGACCACTCCGAACGATATCTCTCTACTGCTTTCCAGGATACAAAGAGGCGTAGGGTTCTCAAAATATGCAAGGGCCGATATGCTTAAGTTCATGAGGAACCAGAGATATACGTTCGGCATACCAAAAGTCCTTCCGAGAGGTTTTACCTGCGCCAATAAGACGGGAAACCTCACCAATGTGCTCCACGACAGCGCTATAGTGTATTCAAAACGCGGGACATATGTGCTGGTGGTCTTCACGAAAGGGTTCAAGCGGGATAAGGAAGCCAGGATAGTGATAAACCGCGTCTCAAGCGCCGTCGCCTCATACTACAGATAGACCCTCTCCTAGCTCTTAAATAGGGGTATAATATATGTATGTGGAAGTTCAGGCCTTTTTTTATGGTCTTTATCGTTTTTGTGATCGGCGCGGCTGCTTTTTTGGCCCCGGCCTATTACAGGAAAGTCCCTTCATATCCTCTGTCGCTTGAAGGCAGGGTCCTTACGTTCGCCGCGCAGCACCCTTTTAGGGAGTGTCTTGTTGTTTCAAAGTCCAGGCATCTGATATATTACTGCAGCAACGGTTTTATCGTGAGAAGCGCCAAGTGGGGAGGGTTTGACATTGAATTCCCTGCTCCCATAGCGATCGGTTCAGGCAAACAGAATGAGACGCCGGTAGGGGAATATTTTATCAGCACAAAGAACCCGGACAGCAGGTATACCCTTTTTCTCGGGTTAAGTTATCCTAATATAGCGGACGCTAACAATGCGGTTGAACTCGGGTATAGACTAAGTCCTTCCGATTACCGCAGGATCGTAACCGCCAATATACTTAAGACGGAACCTCCTGTAGACACGCCCCTGGGAGGCACCTACGGCATACACGGAGCCCCTACATATATGAAGTACGCGGTAGACCGCATGGAAAAGGCAGATCCCGATCTTATATATGTGACCAAAAAAGACGATACCCGCGGGTGTGTGGCTGTAGAGCACAGGGTATTGCGTTTCCTATATGCCAATATAGATATCGGGACTCCGGTCCTGATCTTGGAGTAATATGGGTTTTTGTATAAACTGCGATAACCGCCACGGATGCAAGTCGAAGACGCCTCCCTGCATAGTATTGATGAGAAAAGACGATATTAAAGATACCTGCGGCAAAGAATATCTAAAGTCAAAAAAAGAGTTGAGGCTTTGCAAGGAATGCGCTTTTTTTTATTCATGCTGGAAAGACAGCGAGTATCTTAAAGAGGCAGGATCTTTGTAGCGGATCACTTTCTTTTCTTTTTTACTTTTATCTGTGTCTCCACCCCGCCGATAGCTTCAAACTCTTCCTTGCCCAGCGAGGCAATGACCTTTTGCGTCTTAAGCCATTGGCCTTCTTTTTCTATGCGGACATTCCCGGTCATCGTCACGGTCTCTTTCGCTTCGTTGTAGTGCGCCATTTCCGCTTTTGCCCGGTTCTTTTTCTGCAGCATGCGGACGTCGCCTTCCGCAAATGCATCGCCGTTCTTTGTGGATATTTTCATGGAAGAACAGCTCAGGAATATCCCATCCTCTAGCATCTTTTTTGTTTCCGCGTTGCGTATTTTTTTTAGGGTCGAGCCTTTCAGCGCGGAAGATCCTTTTTCTATCATGGTCTTTACGTTTCCCGACAGGATCGCCGTGTCCTTTTTGTCGTCGTATGCCATTTTATCGGCCATCGCGAACTTGCCTTTTTGCCGGAATTTTACATTCCCTTCCATGCTCCCGCTGTAGTTGCGTGTCGAAAAATACAAATTGTCCCCGCTGATATCTTCAGCCTGCCCTTTTTTCTTTTTAATTTTTAAAGAGGAACTCCCATAACCTTTTATGACCTCTTCACGGAAAAAGTTTTCTATCGTAGCCGCGGTTATCGTATGCGATGAGGTCTTTATGACGGGGAAGGGGAACAGGACGGCCTTGTTGTTCTGCGAATCGACCTCTATCGTACTTGCCGTTGCAGAGAACCTCTTGCTTATGATCCTGCCTTTGTTTGCTACTGTTTTTTTTGTGGAAGTATTATATATAAGGTTGTCGGCCTCGAGCAGGGAGAACTCGGGCCTTGAGGTCTTTTTTGCCTCACGCGTAGAAGCTGCCGAAATGTCCACCAAGGCCCGGACCGGAGCTTCCTGCGAACCATAAGCCTCTATTATACTTTTCCATGACATTATCACTGCCCGCGAACATCGGAGATCTTTTAATATCACTCGGCCGTTCTCGTTGAATATCTTGCCGTCGTGTATGTTCTCTACCCATGTGTTCGTCTGGTCCCTGTCGGACGAGGCTTTTTCCGTGGATATCTCAAAACTTTGTTTGCCGTTGTCCCAGCCTTTAATATGTATGGAGGAGAACTCCACCACTTTCCGCTCGCCTTGTTTTTTGAGCAGTTGGACGTCGGGAGAGAATAAATACAGGTAAATAAGCCCAAAAAACACTGCTGCTGCGGCTGCGGCAATAAGGGCCTTCCTGTTCTTTTCGGAATGAAAAAACTTCATTTTTATTTTTAAAAAGGATAGCATAATTGACACCCTTTTAGAAGAGATGTTATAATTTTCCCGTAACGATTTCCGCGCTGAACTTTTGGAAGAACCAATCCAGTTTATCGGAAAAATCAAAAAAACAGGAAAGGGGATCGAACATGGCTGTAAAAGTAGGTATCAACGGTTTCGGAAGGATCGGAAGGCTCGTTTTCATGGCATTGGTGGAAAAAGGCGTACTTGGTAAGGATGTCGAGGTCGTAGGGGTTGTCGATGTCAGCACCGACGCGAAATATTTTGCGTATCAATTGAAATATGATTCCGTCCACGGAAGGTTCAAGGCGAACGTTTCTACCGAAAAGAGCAGCCCTTCGGCGGCTGAGGACGATGTCCTTGTCGTGAACGGCAACAAGATCAAATGCGTAATGGCCACAAAGGAACCTTCGATGCTTCCATGGAAAGACCTTGGGGTCGAGATAGTGATCGAAGCGACCGGGCTTTTCACTTCTTCGGACAAGGCTAAAGGCCATCTTGATGCGGGCGCCAAAAAGGTAATAATATCCGCACCGGGCAAAGGCGATGTGAAGACCATCGTCATGGGCGTCAACGACAGCGAATACGATGCTTCAAAACATCACATAGTTTCCAACGCTTCCTGCACGACCAACTGCTTGGCCCCGGTAGTGCATGTGCTCCTTAAAGAAGGCATCGGCATCGAGACCGGTCTTATGACGACGATCCATGCTTATACGGCCACCCAAAAGACCGTCGACGGTCCTTCCAAGAAGGATTGGCGCGGAGGCAGAGCGGCTGCGATCAACATCATCCCGTCAACGACAGGCGCTGCGAAAGCGGTCGGTGAAGTGCTTCCCGCCACAAAGGGCAAACTTACGGGTATGTCTTTCAGAGTGCCGACGGCCGATGTTTCCGTTGTTGACCTTACGTTCCGTTCGGTGAAAGATACTTCCATAGAAGAGATAGATTCACTCCTTAAAAAAGCGGCCTCCACATACCTTAAAGGGATATTGGGCGCAGCTGATGAAGAGGTCGTTTCCACCGATTTCATACACGACAACCGCTCTTCCATATACGATTCTTTGGCGACGCTCCAGAACAATCTTAAGGGCGAAAAACGCTTCTTTAAGATAGTGTCCTGGTATGACAATGAATGGGGTTATTCGAACAGGGTCGTCGACCTGCTCGTTAAGATGGCAAAGTAAAGAGCAATGAGAAAAAGCCCCCGGTAGATCGGGGGCTTTTTTGTCTTTAAGTAAAAAGAAGGAGGCGAGATTATGAAGAAATCCATTTCGGATCTCAGCACGGAACAATTAAAAGGCAAGAGAGTTCTTGTAAGAGTTGACTTCAATGTCCCGAGGGACAAGAAGACCGGGGAGATAACCGATGACCGCAGGATAAAAGAAGCGCTTCCTACAATAAAATATCTTATCGACAAAGGTTCGAAAGTTATTTTAGTGTCGCATCTTGGCAGGCCCAGCGGTGTCACCGAGGAACTCCGCCTTACGAAGATCGGCGAGCGTTTGGGAGAGCTCCTAGGTAAAAAGGTGTTGAAGTTGGATGACTGTATAGGGGAAGAGGTCGAGAACGCGATATCAAAAATGAACAGCGGCGATGTGACGCTTCTTGAGAACGTGAGGTTCTATCAGGAAGAAGAAGCGAACGACGAGAACTTCGCAAAGAAACTTGCTGCCCTTGCGGATGTGTATGTGAACGACGCCTTCGGTACCGCTCACAGGGCCCATGCTTCTACGGAAGGGGTCGCAAGAGTGATCCCTGGGGTTTGCGGTTTTCTTATACAAAAAGAGCTGGAGATAATGGGCAAAGCGCTTTCGGACCCTAAGAAGCCTTTTGTGGCGATTATCGGCGGCGCGAAGGTTTCTTCAAAAATATCCGTCATAAAGAACCTTGCGCAGAAAGTCGATGTTCTCGTGATCGGCGGCGGGATGATATACACATTCTTAAAGTCTCAAGGGTACGAGATCGGAAAATCCCTTGTCGAAGCAAAGTTCCTCGATCAGGCAAAACTGATCTGGGCGGAACTTAAAGCCATGCCGAATTTAAAGCTCATCGTCCCTGTAGACGATGTTGTGACATCTGATATAAGCAATCCGGATGCTCCCGTAAAAACGGTCCCCTCATCGCAGATACCTGCAGACATGATGGGCGTTGATATCGGTCCCGAGACCATAAAACTTATAAAGGATGCCGTAAAAGATGCGGGAACCGTAGTATGGAACGGCCCATTGGGCGTTTTTGAGAACCCGAAGTTCTCCAAAGGCACTATGGAGATCGCGAAAGCCCTTGCCGCTTCTAAAGCTGTGACAATAATCGGCGGCGGAGATTCCGCTGCTGCAGCTGAAAAATCCGGTGTGGCGGACAAGATAACTCATATATCTACGGGCGGCGGCGCTTCGCTGGAATTCCTTGAGGGAAAATCTTTGCCCGGCATCGCGATACTTCAGGATAAAAAATAGGAGAAAAGAAAAATGGCGAACACAAAGACGCTTGTAGTAATAAAACCGGATGGTATAAAGAAATCCCTGACAGGGAACATTCTTACCAGATTGTCGGAGACAAAATTAAGGATATTGGGAGCTAAAGTCCTGCATGTTACGAGAGAGCTGGCTGAAAAGCATTATGCCCATCTCAAGGGGAAGCCGTTTTTTGAAGATGTCGTCAAATATATTTCCGGAGAAGTGTATGATGAACCATACAGAAGGGTCCTTGCGCTTGTATATTCCGGGGAAGATGCTGTGGGAAAGGTCCGCAAACTGGCAGGCGCTACGAACCCTGAAGAGGCCGATGCCTCGAGCATAAGAGGGCAGTACGGCAGGATAACTTCAACAGGTATTTTTGAAAATGTTCTGCACTGTTCTGCTACCCCTGAAGAAGCGGAAGTTGAGATCAAGCTCTGGTTCGAACCGGACGAGATCATAGAAAACATCTATCCGACCGAGACAAAAGAGATCAAGGTCAAGAAAAGGATATGGAAATAGCGGCGTTCCCGCGCGGCTGTTTTTGGGGGTGTAGCTCACTTGGTAGAGCGCGACGTTCGCAACGTCGAGGCAAGCGGTTCGATCCCGCTCACCTCCATTTTTAAGATTTGAAGGAGGCACATGAGATGAATAGAATAATAGCTGTTGCAGTCGTATTGTCCTCTATTTTGTTGGGGCAGTCCGCTTTTGCCATGCGTTCCGCGATAATAGGCGGTGTCAGGGACGGTCTGGCCATCGGTATAATGGGCGAAGAGAACACGCCTTCTAATATAGGGATTCGTTTTGGCGCTGAAGCGTGTACAGGGAAAAACCCTGTCGTTTTGTTCCTGGGAGGCAAAAAATATTTGACGACACTTTCGGGGAACGTTCCTTTGTCTTTGGGGTTCGGGCTCGTTGCTTATGCCGGGAATAAGACCGAGGCAGGCATCTCCGTATCCGCGATATTTGACCGTGCTTTCGGAGTTCCTCCTCTTTTTGTCGAGGTCGGGATAGATATCGCCGGTTCCGGGAAGCTTCAAGCTCAAGTCGGATACAGATATTAAACGGCAGCAATGCGACATCCTGACGGAATAAGCCTAAATATAAGAGAATCCGATATCATCGAAGAATTCGTGCGCTCAAGCGGCCCGGGCGGGCAGAACGTTAACAAGACCTCCACGTGCGTGTATTTAAAGCATATTCCGACCGGTATCGAAGTCAAATGCCAAAAGTCGCGCTCTCAAGCCGTCAACCGCTCTCTTGCCAGGCAGATCCTCGCGAACAAGATAGAGAATATGGTCCTTGGTCGTGAATCTGAAGAGCGAAAAAGGATCGAAAAGATTCGCAGACAGAAACGCAAACGGTCAAAAAGGGCTAAAGAAAAGATGTTAAATGCCAAGAAGATGGTGGGGGAGAAGAAGAGGCTGAGAAGAATGAAGGATGAAGAATGAAGTCCATCTCACTCTTGGCAGATTTGACAAACACATTATATATATGTCAAAATTAAGGGCGAAATGAAAGCATTCCTTATAATACTCCAGATGCTGGCAGGTCTCGGGCTTATCGTGACCGTTCTTCTTCACAGCGCAAAAGGCGAAGGCCTTGGCGGGATAGGCGGGACCGCCCATATCTTCGGTTCGCAGAAAGGTCTTGAGCAGGGGCTGGACAGGCTCACTACCATATTGGCCGTGACCTTCATAGTCGCGTCAATACTAATAATGCTTCTGTAAAGGAGGGCCTGCAGTATGTTAATAGCCCAAAAAATTTTTGACCTTTTTGTGACGCCTCTTGGTATCCATGTCCAGAAATTACTGTTGGCGCTGTTGCTTGTAGTCGTATCCTTCCTTTTTGCTAAGCTCGCGCAAATTGTCGTTGTATATTTGCTTGACCTTGCAAATGCCGATAAATTTTCAGAAAAGATACAATTAAAGGCCCTCCTTAAGAAGACAGAATTGGGGGACAGCTTTATCCAGCTTGCAGGGGATGTTGTTTTCTGGCTGGCTCTTATTTTCGGCGGCATAAAGGTAATTTACCTCATGCAATTCAACAGGGCGCTTGAGATACTCAGGACCGTTCTCTCTTACATAACGGTGAACGTCGTGAGCGCTATATTCGTCTTGGTGCTTTCGGTGGTCTTTGCTTCTATATTGTCAGGGATCATCCTCTTTGTT
>JAKLHX010000045.1 GCA_022709925.1 Candidatus Margulisiibacteriota bacterium | reverse complement strand
CAATACCACTGCGTGAAGCAGGTCTCCTCCCATGAAGAGGACGACGCCATTGCTCGAAAATTTTATCCCTTTAGGCGGTTTGTTCTGGATCGCCCATTTTTTGAATTCCTGGGGGAATATTATTTCATATAGTTCCGGGAAAGTCCTTGCAACCTCTATTTCCCGTCCGCTCGCGTATTGGCAAGGGGTGATCACAAGGATTATCCTTGAGTTTTTGATCTTTGTTTTTATCGCTTTTATCGCGGGCCTTACCAGGGAATACAGTTCTCCGGGACTGTTGGAAGTGATTATAACGTCAAAAGTATTGTCGCTCATCTTATAAATGCCTTTGCCAGCAGGCTTTTTTTAAGCTCTATGGCTTTATACGGGCACAGCTCGTGGCAGCAAAAACACATTATACATTTTTTTCTGTCTATTTTATACGTTTTTTCTTTTTCAACGGTCATGCAACCGGCAGGGCAGTTTTTTACGCATGTCTGGCAGGCGGTACATTTGTTTTTGTCGATCGAAGGCCTGACGGACACCAGGTCCATTAAGAACTTCAACAACTTTAAAACGACGCGGGGAACTTTTTTTGAAAGTTCGTAGGCGTTCCTGACCCTTATAAAGTCTTTGACCTTTGCATCTTTCAGTGTGACACCTAGGATGTTGATCTTATTGATATTCCCTTCACCCAACCCAAGGTCCATTGCCAGTTTTGTTGTTGGTATCTCAAGAGGATCATAACCGATTATCGAAGAAGCCACGGAGTCAAGCGCCACTCCGTCAGCTGAAGCGATGATCAAGTCGGTTTTCCTGGGTTTTCCTCCGGAAGGTCCGTTACCCTCCATTGCCATGACCGCATCCATTATATTTAGAGAGGGTTTTGTTTGAGAATATATATCCACTAATATCCCGGCAAAGTCATCCGGATTTGGTGCGGTGAAATGAAGCCTTGATTTGTTGAATCCCGGGACCGCTCCGAACATGTTCTTAACGGCGCCGGTATACAGCACCATCATGTGGGTCTTCAGTTTTGGCAGATTTATTATGACATCAGCGTCCAATACCGCTTTTGAGATGTTTATCGTTTTTATCATTTTATTGGACCTTGCCGGCAATATGACCGTTCCGGACTGCTGGAAATTGACAAGTTCGATCCCGAGTTCTCTTGCTATCTTTCCGTATCCGTTCTGTTCCAGGACTTTAATAGGGTCAGCTCCGGCGTTCCCCGGGTTGTCGCCGATCATCGGGATCGCTCCTGCTGAAAGCACTTTTTTTGCGACGGCTTTCACGAAAAGGGGATGAGTGGTCGTTGCGCTGTCGATCTCCGCGGCCATAAGACAATTCACTTTTAGGAGAATTTTTTGCGAGGGTTTTACGAATCTCTCTATCCCGCCGATCAGTTTGAGGGCTTCATCAAGGGATGAAGATAAGTTCTCTTCGTCGTATGACGCACATCGTATGACGGAAACGTCTGACATAAAATTAATATCCGAGGTGCTTTATTATTTCTTCGAACTTGCTGAGCTCTACCGGTTTTTTGCCGTTTTTTACCGCAGTGTCAGGATCTTTTAGTCCGTGTCCCGTAAGAACGCAGACTACGCTGCTTCCTTTCGGTATCTCGCTGCCATATTTGATAAGTCCTGCGATGGATGCCGCGGAGGCAGGTTCGCAGAATACGCCTTCTGTTGACGCTACCAGCTTGTAAGCGCTTATTATTTCTTCATCGGACACGGCTCTTATGGAGCCGTTGGATTCTTGTGCCGCGGCGACCGCGCTTTTCCAGCTTGCGGGATTTCCGATCCTGATAGCGGTAGCTATCGTTTCAGGTTTTTCTATGGGATGGCCTTTTACTATAGGAGCGGACCCTTCAGCCTGGAATCCCAGCATCTTTGGCCGTTTTGACATTTTTTTCTCAACTTTATATTCGTTAAAGCCTTTCCAGTAGGCAGTAATATTGCCTGCATTCCCGACAGGGATGCACAAATAGTCCGGAGCATCTCCAAGAACGTCTACGACCTCAAAAGCGGCGGTCTTTTGGCCCTCTATCCTGAAGGGATTCACAGAGTTCACTAATTCTACAGGATATTTATCACAGAGTGTCCGTACCATCTCGAGGGCTTTGTCAAAATTCCCGTCTATCGCATAGATGGTCGCCCCGTACGAGATAGCCTGAGCGAGTTTCCCTAACGCTATCTTCCCTCCGGGGATTATAACGATACAGTCAAGACCGGCTTTTGCCGAATATGCAGCGGCTGATGCGGAAGTGTTTCCTGTTGAAGCGCAAGCTACGGCTTTGAACCCTTTTTCTTTCGCTTTGCTTATCGCCATCGTCATGCCGCGATCTTTAAAAGATCCTGTCGGGTTCATTCCGTCATATTTTAAATAGACCTTAAGCCCGAGTTCTTCGCTGATATTTTCAGCGTAGAGCAGGGGAGTGTTCCCTTCGAAGAATGTTACGATCGGAGTCTTATCGGTGACCGGAAGATATTTCCTATAGCGGTCTATAAGCCCTTTGTATTGCATAATATAATGATAACATTTCGGGCGGTGAAAATACAGATTAAAACGGTCCGCGGCTTTGTTTTACGGTTTTTCTATGACGGTTCTTTGTCCCGTTATGCTCTCTATCTCGATAGTCTTTGCTGAATTTACCAGGAAAGACGCATCTCCTTTGTGAAACCTGCCGCCGATACAAAATATCTTATGGTCCAGGTCGGTCACTCCGCTCTTGTGCTGATGCCCGAACACGATCATTTTTACTCCGAGAGCGTCAAGAAGTTCCTGTGCGGTGTCTTTTTCGATGACCGTGCGGAACCATTTTGTGTTCCAGAGGAAGGAATCTTCCCCCGCCTGCAGGAAGTCAAATACCTTATGTGACAGGTTGTGGCTGGCAAAGGCATCTTTTAAGTCTTTTTGCGCGAGGGCCAGGCATTCCAGTCCTTTTAAGCCTTCGTATTCAAGATGCATGTGTCCTTCGTTATCTACCGGGATGCCCGCGTGAACGTACAAAGCGCCGTGTCCGTCAAGGTGGTAAAGGCTGGAATTCTGGGCTATCCAGTAAGCGTAGCTTTGGAGAAGCGACTGTTCTCTGGGAGTAAAGCCAAGGAACCATGAGGCGACCCTTCGCCATGGCGCAACGCGGAATTCGTCCAAAGTCCTGTCGCCGCCGTTCTTCAGCCAGCGCACCAAAGAATCTTCGTTGCCCAGCATTGCTGTCGTGAAGAGCAGTTCGTGATTTCCCCAGAGCTGTTTGTAGCGTCCCGTCAGGTGGAGTTTCTGAGCCCTGTTCAGTACTTCAAGGTTGTTCCTTCCTCTGTCGGGAAGGTCTCCGAGCCCGACCATTTCATCACAGACCGGTTCCATCCTTTTTGTGAGCTCGATCCATGTTCTGGTCCCGTGGGCATCGCCGATGGAGCCGACCCTTATTTTGGTTGTGTTTCTTGGTGTCAGAGCTCTTGTTATGCTGCTGGTTATTCCGTTCCTTATTCCGTTTATTCCTAAAGTCATGGAGCCTCCTACGTATATATCTCGAAAAAAAGCTGACTAAATCCCATGCGATAAATGTTATAATTTCCTTGCGATGGCACTTTTAAAGATAGCTGTTCTTGTATCAGGCCGAGGGTCCAACCTCCAGGCGATCATAGATTCCATCGAGTCAGGCAGGCTTCCTGCCAAGATTCTCTGTGTCATCTCCGATAAGCCGGACGCTTTCGGGCTCGAGAGAGCGAGAAAGCACGGCATCGAAGCCATTTCTCTTGATTACAGAAAATTCCAGAGTAAAGACGACTACGAAAAAGAGCTCCTAAAAATATTGAAGGACAGATCTCCCGATCTCATTTGCCTTGCGGGGTATATGAGGATCGTAGGCAAAGGATTGATATCGGCTTTCAGGAACAGGATCATAAACATACACCCGGCGCTTCTGCCGTCCTTTCCCGGTCTCGATTCGCAAAGACAGGCTCTCGATTACGGGGTCAAAGTATCGGGGTGCACGGTTCACTTTGTGGATGAAGGCTGTGATACCGGGCCTGTGATACTGCAAAAAACTGTTCCGGTCCTGGGAAATGACACAGAAGGATCACTTTCGGCAAGGATACTTGAGAAAGAGCATATTGCATATCCGGAAGCTATAAAGCTCATCGCCGAAGGCAGAGTCCGTATCGAAGGCAGAAAAGTAAAAATAACGGAAGGGAAATAAGTATGAAGAAACAGCGGTATGCGGTCATAAGCGTGTCGGACAAGAAAGGCATAAAACAATTCGCGAAAGGGCTTGCGAAATTCGGTTTTAAGATAATCGCCAGCGGAGGCACCGCGAAGGAGCTTAAAAGGTCCGGCATAAAGGTCATAGAGGTCTCTAAGATCACCAAATTCCCTGAGATGCTCGACGGCAGGGTGAAAACGCTCCATCCGAAGATACATGGCGGCCTTTTGGCAAGAAGAGATAAGCCCGAGCACATGAAGATGCTTGCAAAATACGGGATCCCTCAAATAGATATCGTTGTCATAAATCTGTATCCTTTTGAAAAAGTCATCTCAAAGAAAGATTTTACGCATGAAGAAGCTATAGAGAATATAGACATAGGAGGGCCGTCGATAGTGAGAGCGGCTGCCAAGAACTATGAATTCGTCGCAGTGGTCACCGACCCTTGCAGCTATCCGGAAATATTGAAAGAGTTGAAAGATAACAACGGGGAGATAAGCCTGGCGACAAAGACAAAGCTTCAAAGAGACGCATTTGAGCTTACTGCAAGATATGATGCCGCTATATCGGCATATCTTTCCCCGGCAAAGGGGACGGATCTCTTTCCAAAAAAACTCAATATAGGTCTGGACAAGATACAGGACCTGCGCTATGGGGAAAATCCTCATCAGCAGGCGGCGTTTTACAGGGCCGAAGGGGGAGGCCTCGCGCAGGCCGTACAGCTTCACGGGAAAGAACTTTCTTATAACAACATACTTGATATGGAAGCAGCTTTTACAATAGTTTCGTATTTTGTAAATCCTACGGTGTCGATCGTGAAACACAATAATCCCTGTGGGGTCGCAACCGATAAGAACGTCAAGAACGCTTATTTAAAAGCTTACGAATGCGACAAAGTATCCGCTTACGGCGGGATCGTTGCGTCCAACAAGCCGATAGACGAAGATGCCGCTAAAGAGATATCAAAATTGTTCGTCGAGGTCGTTATCGCCCCGGATTATTCTGGCGGAGCGCTTGAAGAGTTCAAGAAGAAAAAGAACCTTAGAGTGATCAGGTGCGGCCTTATAAATTTTGCGAACAGCGATAAAAAATTCGATTTTAAGAGGGTTTCAGGCGGGATGCTGCTTCAACAGATAGATGTCGCGGAACTGAACATGTCTGATATAAAGATAGTCACAAAAAGACAGCCGACATTGCAGGAGCTGGAAGATATGTTCTTTGCGTGGGGCGTTTGCAAAGCGGTCAAATCGAACGCGATCGTCGTTGTAAAGAACGGGGCGACCATAGGCATCGGGGCGGGACAAATGAACAGGGTAGGGTCCGCGGAGATCGCTCTTAAACAGGCCGGAGCTCATGCGAAAAAAGCGATCCTTGCTTCCGACGGCTATTTCCCTTTTGCAGATTCAATAGAGCTTGCAAAGAAATACGGGATATCTGCCGTGATACAACCGGGCGGTTCTATCCGTGATGAGGAAGTTATCAAGGCAGCGAACAAACATAAGATGTCCATGGCATTCACCGGGCGAAGGCATTTCAGGCACTGATAGCACGGCCCCGCTCCGCGGGACCTACAGCACGGGTCGATTACATCGACCCTACAGCTAACAGCTTACGGCTCCGGAGCTGTTAGCCGTAGTGAGCGTAGCGAACGTGCCGTAAGCCCCGCAGAGGCTGTGCCGTTAGCCATAAAGAGAAGGAGTATGATATGAAGAAATTAGCAGTATTCTTGTTGGTGTTTTTGTTTGCGGCTTCGGTGTCTTTCGCGCAAACTCCTTCGATATATTCCACAGCTAATTTTAGTAACGGGGTCTCACTCGGTTTTTTGAACACCGGGACGGTCAATACAGGGCTTTTCAGCTGGAATCCGGACTTGGGCCTGGGTGCGTTCAGACTGGGACTCGGAGTTAATATCCCTACTAACGATCCCAGTGGTCGAGTAGTCGATAAAGTGGTCGTTCGTTATGCGCAATATGACTCCCAAAAATGGGGATTCAGGTACGGGATCATAAGCAACTACACTCTAGGTTATGGCTTGTTGGTGAATAATTATACTTCCGCTCAGACGGGTCTTGTCCAGTCGAACCAGCAATCCGGTCTCAGGGTCTACTACAACCAGGGGATCTATGGCGTAGAGGGGATGGGGACCTGGTCTAAGTTCCAGGCTTTCAGGATAACGGAAGAGATCATGCCGCGTCTTACGCTCGGACAGTATTATGCGGGAGACTCTGACGGCATAGATTTTTTAAGGCCTGACGGAACAAGATTTGTTTATCCTTCGCAATCAGGCTTTGGTTTGGATGCGGGATATTCTGTCTGGAACGGCGGGACCGTCTTTGCAGAATATGCAAAGATGAATAATCACGGTTCAGGGTTTTCAACCGGATTCAACCAGGACATGGACATACTTATCGGCAAAGCGAACTTCAGAGCAGAGAGAAGGTTCATAGACCGCAATTTTGTTCCAGGATATTTCAACGAGAATTATGAAACGGATCCTATCGATATAGCTTCTTATGAAGCAAGCAACACAAGCAAGAACGGATATAAGGTACAAGCCGGGGCCACGGTACTTTCTTTGGGGAATATCTGGGCAGTCCTCGAAGGTTACGAGGGAAGCAATACTACTCTTAAAGGTTATGCTTCCGCAAGGCTTGGTGACGGCTATTTTGTCGAGGCCGGTTATTCACAGCAGAATTTTATTGATGCACGGAGCCTGACCCTCGATCAGGGAGCGGTCATCACGGGAAAGCTCGGCTATAAAGTAAATCCGTTCACTACCGTTATCGCCAATTACAAACAGTATTACGATCCGTCGGCAGGAAGAGTTGTATATACGCAGTGGTATGAGATGAGCCTGAGCTTGTAATAGTTTGGAGGATTTGTTCGGGGCTTTACTTTCTCAGTATCTTTGTCTTAGTTCCAGTCGCATCAACGACCTTTGACGATTTTCCTATCCTACAACGTCCGCCGTCAATGACCAAGGATATCCCTCTCTTAAAATGTTTGGCGGCTTCTTTTGCTGTTTTTGGCGGTTTCTTTCCGGAAATGTTCGCGGAAGATGCAGCGACGGGACGTCCTAAATATTCTATTATCTCAAGAATGAGAGGATGATCCGGCATTCTCAAGCCGACGGTCTTCATGTTCCCGGTTACGATATCCGGGACGATCTTTTTTTTGGTGACGATTACGGTAAGAGGCCCCGGCCAGTTCTTTTTCATCAAGGCCATGGTTTTTGCGGTAACTCTGCTTGAAACTTTTTCTACCGTCTTAATATTGCTGATAAGGATCTGCAGTGGCTGAGCCTTAAGTCTTTTCTTTAGTCTGAATATCTTTGCCACGGCTTTTTTGTTGAAAGCGTCTGCCCCGATGCCATAAACCGTTTCAGTAGGGAAGATGATAACCCTTCCTTGCTTGAGCAGTGAAACCGCTTTCCTGATAATGTCCTGCCGGTTGGCTTTTGTGGCTCTGATGATCTTCATTTTTTACTATGATAGCATGGGGATAGGGTTAAGGATGAAGTATGAAGAATGAAGGATGAAGTCGGCGGTAAGCACGAATAAAAACGCTTCCCCATTGTCATACTTCATACATCATCCTTCATCCCTTCCCTTTAAGTTGTATTAACCAAGCTCCGATGATAACATTATATATATGGATTACAAACAATCGGGCGTTGATATCGAAGCGGGCTATGAGGTCGTA
>JAKLHX010000044.1 GCA_022709925.1 Candidatus Margulisiibacteriota bacterium | reverse complement strand
TCGATTTCGAGCAGCACATCGGCGCCGGCGGCCAACTGGTCAGCAATCCATTTTTTGGAAGTCCCGTAGAAGTTACCGTGCACTTCGGCCCATTCCAGGAATTCCTGCTGTTTTATCTTTATGTAGAAGTCTTCTTCTTTAATGAAATAATAATCCTTGCCGTTCTTCTCGTTCGGGCGTGGTTTTCTCGTGGTCGCAGAGACAGAAAGCTTGAATGAAGAGTTTACCTTGAGGAGCCGGCGCACAACCGTACTTTTGCCCACTCCGGAAGGCCCGGAAATGACAACAAGGAGCCCTTTTTTCTTTTTTGTCTTAGCTTTTGCCAAGGTCCTGTAATTATACCACGGGGGAGGAAAGCGCATCCTGCTGCGCGATAAGCTTCTCAAGCTCAGAGTATCCGATCTCAAGAGCCTGCTGATGCTTATGGGCCTTGATCTGGAGCTTTTGGATCTCTTCGCCGCTGATCTTTCCGGCAGACTCCGCGATCTTCAGGGTGACCGCTTCGAGGGCTTTTTCCTCATCATCTATATGCTTTTCTATTTTTGCGATCTTTGCATGAAGGTTCTTTTGTTTTTTCTCATATTCCGCTTCCAGGGCCTGCTGTCTGCGTTTTTCCTTATCCTCTTTCTTCTCTTTGTTCTGCTTTTTCGGCTCGTCCTCCCAGCCGACACGGTCCAAAAAGTCCTGATATGTACCTTCAAATACGAACGCCTTGTCCTCGTTGAACACTATCAGCCTGTTCGCTATGTGATGAAGGAACATTTCGCTGTGCGTGACGATGATGACAGCTCCGGGAAATTCATCGAGGGCCGCGATCATGGAATCGCACGATTCCACGTCCAGATGGTTAGTCGGCTCGTCCAAAAGCAGCATATTTGACGGGGAAAGAAGTATCTTGCCCAGAGAGACCCTGCTCTTTTCCCCTCCCGAAAGCACCGAGATCTCTTTGAGAGCAAGATCGCCTGTGAACATCATGGCGCCGCAGGTCTTGCGTATATCAGTATAGTTCATATCCGGCCTAGTCTTTTGAAGCTCCTGTTCTATTGTCAGGTTCGGGTTGAGACGTTCAATGTTCGTCTGGCCAAAGTATCCTATCCTGCAATTAGGGTTCCTTGTGATGCTTCCTTCGTTTGGCTCAAGCTCTCCCGCCAAAAGACGCAGCAATGTGGATTTGCCTTTGCCATTCTTGCCGATCACGCAGATCCTGTCATCTTTGCCTATGGCTATCGATAGCCCTTTGATCAATACGCGGTCCGGAGTGTACCCGAAGGACAGGTCCTCGACATTCATAAGATACTGGGAATTGAACTCTATGGAATTGAACCTGAACCCCAATTCCGTGATACTGGCAAGCTCTTCTTTTGTCCCCATCTTTTCCAGGGCCTTGATGCGCGACTGGACAAGAGAAGCTCTGGCTGCAAGAGCACGGAACCTGTTTATGAACTCCATGGCCTCTTCGCGCTTTTTATTCTCTTTTAATCGGGTCTTTTCATACACATCCTCTTCCACGGCGATCTGTTCAAAAAGCTTTGCGGTATCGCCTTCGATCTTTTTTATCTTTTGGCGGTGTATTCCGAGCGTATGCGTCGTGACGCTGTTCATAAAATCACGGTCATGGGTGATTATCATGAGCTCGTTCTTCCAGCGCGCAAGGAATTTCGTAAGCCATCTGATAGATACGATATCAAGATAATTCGTGGGCTCATCCAAAAGGAGCAAATGCGGCTCGGAAAGCAGTACCTTTGCAAGGTTCAACCGCACCTGAAAACCTCCCGAGAATTCCGCAGGCGAAGAATACATGTCGTTCTCAGAGAAGCCCAGACCGGTCAGGATCTTTTCCGCTTTCCATACCTGGTCCTTCTCATCCGCCCTAAGCCCGAGACAAGCCTCGTCAAGCACTGTCGCTTCGTTAAACTGCAGGTGCTGTTTAAGATATCCCACGCTGTAGTTCTTCGGCAGTATTATGCGCCCGTCATCCGGCTCGATCTCCCCTGTTATGAGCTTGAAGATAGTGGTCTTTCCTGAACCGTTGCGCCCGACCAACCCTATGCGCTCTCCGCTGTGGATATTGAAACTGACATCCTTCAGCAATAGTTGCCCGTCGAACGATAATGACAGATTATTTACTTGAAGCATGGTTAATTAAAGGCTTCCCTGTTCAATTCTTTAAGTCCGATCCGTTTTTTTGATGAATACGGGACCACTTTATGCCCTAAGGCAAGGTCTTGAATGGTCTTAAGCTGATCTTTGACCTTTGAAGGTCTGATCTTATCTATTTTATTGGCAACTATAACAATATCTTTATTTCTGCTCTCCAAAGCCTGCAATATCTCGATATCATTGTCGGTGAACCCGACCTTAGCGTCTATGATCAGAATGACTTTTTTCTGTTCATAATGCGACATGAAAAGATACCAGTTGATACGCTCCCGCAGATCAAGCCTGACATCATGAGATGTCCTGGCATATCCGTATCCGGGAAGGTCTATCAGGTAAAACGACTCGTTTATAAGGAAAATATTTATTTCCGTGGTGCGTCCCGGGAAGGAACTTGTCCTTGCGAGGGCTTTCTGGCCCGTCAAAGAGTTGATAACGCTCGATTTGCCGACATTCGAGCGCCCTATGAACGCTATCTGCGGCGTCCCGTCATCCAGAACAGCATCCGGACCTACGACCCCTTTTATGAATTTCGCCGACTTTATCTCCATACACCTATGATAACAGGTTATATGGGATGTTTAGGAGCCGGTTTAAGGACTGCGTGTACACAGTATCTTCTTATTTAAACGGCTACGGCTTCTTCCTGTATAGCTTTACAATAAAAGAAACCGTAGCCTACAATTGATCAATACCAGATAAGATGACTACATATTCAACATAGCCAACACTTTATACATCAGCATGGCCGGCCAGACAATGGCCTTTAGAACTCCAAGGCATCCGTTCCAGAACGAAGTCGCATGCTGGATATAATAGACCAATGCCCCGATGAACGCCAACCCGTAAATACTGCACATATCTTTCATTTCCTCCCCCCCTTTTTTAGATCTTCGGCATCATACATTTTTATGCCGCCGACATAAGTAGCCAGGACTTTCGGATTTGCCTGGCTAAATGCCTCTTTGGAAACATTATACAGATCCTGATCAAAAATGACCATATCTCCCTTATACCCAACATACAATTTGCCGACATCATTCTTTCCCGTGGTCCTGGCGCTGCCCTCGCCAAAACCTTTTATCACATCCTTCACCGTAAGAGGCGGATGCATGGCAGGATTCCCGCCTCCGGTCACAGCAACCCCCATGACGACGGTGGGCGGAGTATACTGCGGAGGAGAAACGCTGAAATCCGTGCTCATACCTGCGGACACGCCGCTGTCTATAAGTTTCTTCACGGGATATGCCCGCGCGGCACGATCACCGTAATAATATGCGGTGTCGTCTTCTATAGGCCAAAAGCCCGGCTGAACGGTCGTGACAACATGCCCGTTAAAACCCTTTATCCTTGCTATTTGTTCGTCAGTAGGGAATGCCAGATGTATAAGAGTATGTACGCCTTTTATTTCACCTTTTTCCGCACGCACTTTGTCGAGCGCATCCAGAACGGATCCGATCGCCCTGTCCCCCTGGGTATGATAATGCATATTCATCCCGTATTCTTCAACTTTTGCTACGATCCGGTTGAGGTTCAATCCCGGTCCGCCGATATCATCGGTATATGTCTCCTGAAGACCGTGCCCTCCCTGAAGGTTCTGCCAGGTCGTCCAGGCCTGGCCGCCGGCAAACGCCCCGTCAACAAAGATCTTGCAGCCGACAAAGTGCGTTTGACCCGTATCTTTCCCGATATATTTCGCTGCGTCGTCAACATCTCCCAGGTTAAATATCGTGTAGCAATAATTCACGCGCAAAGGAAGTTTCCCTTCTTTTTCAAGCTCCCAAAAGATCTCGGGATGCATATAGCGGACACCTGGCCCTCCCATGAGGTCCACAATACCCGTATACCCCTTTGAAGCCCAATTCTGAGCCAAAAGCTTTGCCCCGTCTTTCATATCTTTTTTGTTAAACAGCATGGATATGCTGTCCCATGGCAGGATCATCGCAGATTCCCGGAGCATACCGGTCAACCGGCCATTCTCTATTCCCATCTTTCCGCCCAGAGGGATATTGGCCGCAGCCGTCATTCCGGAAAGCTTTATCGTTGCGCTGTTGATTATCGCATTGTGCCCCAATTTATCCGCTAAAAAAACCGGCCTGTCGCCCGTGACCTTGTCGATCTTGGCCAGGTCTTCCAAGGTCCACTTATCATAATCACGCAAAGAAAAACCGCCGCCGAAAACAGTGGCGTCAGCAGGAAGCCCTTTTACTTTTTCTTCCAGGACTTTGACTATATCATCGGCATTTTTGCAGCCGATCAAATTGGCTCCTACATGGAAAAAATAACCGGTCTCTGCCAAATGAACGTGGCTGTCATTAAACCCTGGATATGCGGATGAGCCGTTAAGATCTACGATCTCGGCATCCTTATATGAGGACGGATCTATGTTGTACGCCTCGACAGACCCGCTCCTTATCAAAAGGTTCTGTACTTTTTGGTCGGCGTCAATATAGATCGAGCCGTTGGTAAAAAGTTTAAGGCCGCTATCGGCACTTGCCAAGCCCTGCAAAACACCGGACGATGTCGCCATGGTCAATAAGATACAAAAAAAACTAAAAAATCGTTTCATTTGCTTGCCTCCTACCAAGCAATTATATGTTAATGCGATATGTTGTCAATCTTCCGCCATAACTTAAGATGCTATAATAAGCAACAAAATGCGTTGCAAAAGATTCTTAGCATTACTGGCGATACTTTTAATCCCCTCTTCTTCGTATGCGGTCGACCGCGCAAAATTGATGCTGCTCGATCCTCTGCCGTCGGCAAGACTTCAAAAAATAGCGGATATATCCGAAAAGAGCAGATTTTTGGAAACAGCCGTTTTCGGGATATCAGGCAGCTGGATAATAGGAACGAACATAGGCAAAGGAGTGGATGCCTACAGAATAAACAACTTCCTCGCCGGCTCATCATTATTGGTGACATCCGCCATGAACTTTATGGGCCCGAACGGTTATAGATCGGACTTAAAGCTCATCGATGAACTCGGCGGTAACGGGCAAGACAAAGAGATCCTGTCTTACCTTGCTATAAAATCCAAGGCGCGCGACAGCCTTGTTGTCCGGCGCACCACGGCATTCATGTACATTCTCTCAAGTTTAAGTTCGCTGATAATAGCGGGCAATTCACCGAACCTGTCAGAAAACGAAAGATTTTTTACTAATCTGAACGCGGCAGGATTCTTGTGCCTTGCGGCATATCAGGTATTATGGCCGAGCGAGGTTGAATCGGAGGCATATGATATGGACCGAGAATTGGCAAGGTAAAGTTCCGCTTATGGCCATCCGCCTAAAGATATATATTGACTCTTGGATATTCCCGTTTCATAATGCATCTTCAGGAGGATAAACCCTATGATAACCGAAAGCGCAAGACAGGCCCAATTGATACTTCGCGATCCTTCGCATTTCCAATGGTATGTGGTCCCGCTGCTCCTGATAGTCCTGTATATCTACTCGGTCGAGGTCGAAAGAAAGAACTGGAATGTACTGTTCGGAGGGCTTGCCCTGTGGGGAATGGACTGGTTCAATGAGATATGGAACGGGCTCGTATTCCACTTCAACAAATTCGCTCCCGTATGGGGAACGCCCGGTGCCACTGCTTACAACATACTTATA
Source organism: Candidatus Margulisiibacteriota bacterium (assembly GCA_022709925.1). Taxonomy (GTDB): domain Bacteria; phylum Margulisbacteria; class WOR-1; order JAKLHX01; family JAKLHX01; genus JAKLHX01. The sequence continues at coordinate 2,171 of JAKLHX010000044.1, read as the reverse complement.
GGACTGAACATCGAGATCACGTTCATGTTCGCGATCATGGGAATATTCGCCTGCAAAATGCTGCCGCAGGACAAGAAGATGAAGATACTAGGGGTCCCGAACAGATTGTTCTTTGCGGTCACCAACTCTATACTGGCGGTTTTCATCGAAGTAGTACTCAACCTGGTAGGCGCATTGACCTGGGAATACCCGTGGTGGAACATAAGAGCTCCCTGGCTGATATTCCTGATCGGCTATCTTCCATTCTTCCTGGTATGCTTCTGGGTGCATGACATGAAAAGTGTCAGGAATAAGATAATTACCGTCGGAGCGATCCTGGGATTTGACGCGGTCTGTCTTGTGATATTCGCAGGCATCCTGGGATGGATCTAAATAAAAAAACTTGAACAACTCTTGCTTGTGATGTATTATCACAACCGGGAGGGTCGCAAAATGATAAAAAGATCCGTTGTTCTTGTTTGTCTTTTGTTGTCGGTCTCGGTCCTATTGTCCCCGCTCCATGCCGCGATAGCCGTAAATGATGAACCAAGTACCGAACACCTGGCTAAGCAATTGGCAAATCCCGTAGCCTCTCTTATCAGTGTCCCTTTCCAGAACAATTTCGAATCAGGCCTTGGAGCCGGACAGAACGGCACCAGATACACATTAAAGATCCAGCCGGTGATCCCCGCTTCACTCAACAAAGATTGGAACATTATCACGAGACCCATAGTTCCGTTCATCAACCAAAGCAATGTGATCGGAACGACATCGCAGAACGGGCTCAGCGATTCGCAGCTCCAGATATTCTTTTCGCCAAAACAACCAGGCCATGACGGGTTGATCTGGGGCGCCGGTCCGGTATTCCTTATCCCGACAGCAACAAACCCTTTCATAGGCACCGAAAAATGGGGTGTCGGCCCAAGCGCGGTGGTTTTAAAGCAATCGGGACCGTGGACAACCGGACTGCTTGCTAACCAGATATGGTCCGTGGCCGGGAGCAACAGCAGGAACGATATAAGCCTGGCATACTTTCAGCCATTTGCATCGCATTCCAACAAACACGGGTTCACATTCTCATTTTCTTCAGAAACAAGTTACGATTGGTACGGAAAACAATGGACCATCCCTTTGATCTGCGGAGTGAGCCAGATACTTCCGATCGCAGGACATCTGGTAAGCTTCGGAGCATCTGGGATATATCACCTTGAATCTCCGACCAATACATCAAAATGGGCGGGTCGGATAAGCATAACGCTCCTGTTCCCGGAAAAATAAAGAAAGGAATAATGAAATGACCACAAGAAGAATCTTTTCCCTGTTGATCGCCGTATGTTTAACCATATCCTCTTCCGCGTTCGCATGCAGCAATTTTGTCGTAAAAGCCAAGGATGGGAGCGTGGTGAACGGCCGCTCCATGGAATTCCCGGTGGACCTAAGTTCGGATATCTGGATCATCCCCGCGGGGACAAATTATTCAAATACCGACGGGACCGGAACGGCCGGCATGTCTTGGACCACGAAATACGGGTTTTTGGGAATAAACGCATACAAAATAGAGGACACTTTTGTCGAAGGATTCAATGAAAAAGGGCTTTCGGTCGGCGGCCTTATGTATACGGGAGCCAAATATCAACCTGCAGTACCCGGAAAATTCATAGGGTTTGACAAATTTTTTGCTTGGGTTCTAGGCAATTTCGCCACTGTTGATGAGGTTAAAAGAGCCCTTCCGGAAGTATACATATCGGAAACTCCCATCAAAAAGCTCAAAGACATGGGTCTTCACGTTATTATAAGCGATGCCGCAGGCAATAGCTTGGTAGTAGAGTTCATAGACGGACAAGCAAAATTATACGACAACCCGCTTGGCATACTGACCAACCGCCCTGATTTTGAGTGGCAGATGACCAATTTGCGCAACTACATAAATCTTGATGCTCACGACAAAGACAATAAAAATCTGGGAGGAGTAAAGATCGAACCGACCGGTGTCGGGAGCGGACTTTTAGGACTGCCCGGAGATTGGACCCCCCCGTCACGTTTTGTAAGGCTTGCAATATGCAAGGATGCGGCGCTTGAACCGAAAAATGCCGAAGAGGCCGTAAATCTCTCTGAACATCTGCTCAACATAGTAGATATCCCTAAAGGAGCCATAAAAGAAAGTCCGGCGCCTTTAGTAAAAATGTACGGTT
>JAKLHX010000043.1 GCA_022709925.1 Candidatus Margulisiibacteriota bacterium | reverse complement strand
GCCAGGTCGTCAAGCCAAGTTTTAACCTGGCTTGCGGTCGCTGGAAGCTCAAGGGTCGATTGTTCGGTGAGATCATCACCGAATGAAACGACTCCGAACTTCGCGTCAGCGCCTGCTGCTTCAAGAGATGCGGTGAAAGCAATGATACTGTCTTTCACGGCTTTTATCCTGCCCGACATACTTCCGGTATTATCCAGAATGAACACCATATCTATTTTGCTGGAGGTCGTAGTGGCCAAAGAACCTCTTACTCCGGTAAAACCCGTGACTTCCGAAGAAGACGAGCCTACGAATATCTTGAACTTTGAACCGCTGAGTCCTGTTATCGCTTCGCCGCTCACCAAGATGGAGTTAAGTCCTATCGTGACCGTTCCTCCCGATGCAGTGGCCGTTCCTGAAAGAGCAGCCTTTGGCGAAGTCAAAAGACCGGGATCAGCTCCCGTTGTGTCGATAGAAGATGTCGTGGAAGATACCGCGTTACATCCCGTCAACACCGACGCTGACAGCATTAAGATCGCAAAAAAAGCAAGAATCGCATTCCTTTTCATTTATTTACACCACCTTTCCGAAGTAAATTCGATATAATATCGTAGGTGTAATTTTATATGCAGAAAAATGTTCTGTCAAGGGCCTAAGGGGATGAAGAATGAAGAAATAAGTATTAAGGATGAAGTGCGGGAAAGACACTTTTCCCCTTCCGCCTTCATTCTTCATTCTGTGCCTCGGTTGTCAACATATTATGCATAATGTATAATAATCCTCAATAACCAGAAAATGGCAATCGATAAAGACGCAAAAGAAGAACAATATTCCGAGTTAAACCCCGGCTTCTGTAACGCCTGCGGGGGGAAGCTTTTTTTTGACAAGGTTTCTCTCGACCATTATGAGGACGAGAAGCTATATGTAATAGAGGACGTCCCCGCTTTCATATGTGAGGACTGCGGAGAGATCTGGATACCGAAGCCGGTGATCGAAGAGCTTGAAAAGATGATCGCGGTGTATATCGAAAAGGAAATGTCGGGCAAACCGCCTAAAGAACAACTCAACGGATAGTTTTTTATTGCGATTATGAACAAGAAAATACTTTTATCGTTTTTAGCAGTAGCTTTACCCGTATTTCTGGGGACTGGTGCGTTCTGCGAGAATGCCCTCCCATCCATCAATGGCCAGAATACCATCGCGGACATAGTCGATAAGGTCGGCGGCGCCGTCGTCAATATAGATGTAGTCAAGATGGAGCACCAAAAGATATTCAATCCTTTCAAGGATTTTGAAGGGCAATTTGGCTTCGGCTTTCAAATGGATCCGAATTTCAAGAACTCTTTCGAAGATAAGGTCGTTCCAATCAAAGGCGCCGGTTCGGGCTTCATAATAGATGATAAAGGCCATGTCCTCACCAATGCCCACGTGGTAAAAGGCGCCGACAAGATAAAAGTCACATTGAGGGACGGGAAATCTTACGATGCCTCGCTTCTTGGCATAGATTCGGCGATAGACCTTGCGGTACTTAAGATGAACGTTTCAGGACATCCAAAAATGATGCTTGGGGATTCTTCAAAGATAAGGCCCGGCGAATGGGTCATCGCTATCGGGAATCCTTACGGGTTCAGCAATACCGTTACTGCGGGCATAATAAGCGCGACCGGAAGAACACTTGACGACAGCAAAAAGAACCTTATACAAACAGACACCTCCATAAATCCCGGCAACAGCGGTGGTCCCCTTATAAATCTTAACGGCGAAGTGATCGGTATAAATGTAGCGATAGCTGCCGGTGCCCAGGGTATCGGGTTCGCTATTCCCATAAATTCCGCAAAAGAAGTCCTGACCGAGCTTATAACAAAAGGCAAAATAGTCAGGCCCTGGCTCGGTGTGTATATGAGGGACGTGGATGACAAGATAGTGGCTTATATGAACCTCCCTATCGCGGAAGGGATATTGATATCCGAGGTCGTCAAGGACAGTCCTGCTGAAAAAGCGGGCTTAAAACAGTATGATGTGGTGAGAGAGATAGACGGCAAAAAGATGCGATCTGCTTCAGATCTTTCAACCTACATAAAATCCAGGAAGCCAGGTGATACAATAAAGGTTAACATATACCGTGAAGGCAGGATCTGGGCGGTGACGGCAAGGCTCGGAGAAATGCCCGCACAATAAAAAAAATAGAAAGGATCAAAAGATGGAAATCGAACTCGGCAAGGGCAAAAAAGTAAGGAGGGCCTATGGTTTTGATGAAATAGCGCTGGTCCAGTCCATAAAGACCATAGATCCTGAGGATGTGGATACATCCATAGAGATCGGAGGGATAAAGATCTCCGCTCCTATAATAGCCTCTGCCATGGATTCCGTCGTTGATCCCAGGACCGCGGCCCTCATGAGCCAATATGGCGGGCTTGGCGTCATCAATCTTCAGGGAGTACAGACAAGGTACGAAGATGCCGATGCCATTCTCGACAAGATAGCCGCCGCTTCCCGCGAAGAATATGTCACTCTCATGCAAAAGATCTATCTTGAACCGGTAAAACCGCATTTGATCGAAAAGCGTATTAAACAGATCAAGGAAAAAGGCGGGATCGCAGCCGTATCAGTAACTCCTCAGGCGGCTTTGGAATACGGTCCCATTGCCGCAAAAGCCGGGGCCGACATGATCGTGATACAGGTCACGGTAGTCTCAACCATACATAAATCAAAACAATTCGCGACGCTTGACATAAAAAAATTCTGTAAAGATGTGAAGGTCCCCGTCATAGTCGGCAATTGTGTCACTTATGAAGTGGCATTGTCCCTCATGGAGACCGGGGTGGCAGCTATCCTTGTCGGTATCGGGCCGGGAGCCGCCTGCACGTCTCGCGGAGTATTGGGTATCGGAGTGCCTATGGCGACATCTATCGCCGATTGTGCCGGTGCAAGGGACGACTATCACAAGAAGACCGGCAAATACGTTTCGATAATCGCTGACGGAGGCATGGTCGTCAGCGGAGATATCTGTAAAGCTCTTGCCTGCGGCGCCGATGCCGTCATGATCGGGTCCCCTCTTGCTAAGGCTCAAGAAGCCCCGGGCAGAAGTTTTCACTGGGGAATGGCGACTCCTAATGCGACCCTCCCGAGAGGTACGAGAATAAAGGTCGGGACTATTGGCACATTAAAAGAGATATTGCTTGGCCCTGCAAGGTTTGACGACGGCTCTCAGAATTTCATAGGCGCCATAAAGACTTCTATGGGGACCCTCGGTGCCGAGACCATAAAAGAGATGCAGAACGTCGAAGTAGTGATTGCTCCTTCCCTGCTCACGGAAGGAAAAGTATTTCAAAAGGCCCAATCGTTAGGGATGTATAAATAAAGACCGGCGGATCAAATTTTATGCCATTCTGATCGATTTTTTTGTCGGCAGCGGATATTTTCTGCGTAAGACTTCTTGTTCAGCTGCCAGTTTGCTTTCTAGATTGTCGAGGTTCTTTGCGAGAAGCCTGTCTTCATTCCCGATCGCTCGTACTATACCGCCCCATCTGTCCTGGCCTATTACATCTCGCATCCATATAAAGAACGGCAGGTTGTATCCTTGGACCATCCTTACCGCGTCCTGTTCATAAGGCTCTTTTACCTGGGAGGGTTTTCCTGTGTTCCTGTCTATCACTTCCACAATATTGATACCTCTGCCTTTGAACCTGACCTCAAATTTTCCGGGCCTTATAGTCTCGAGAAGCCTTATCAGCGCGCTGTCTTTTGATCTTTTAAAAGCCTCCGTCAATATCTGCCTGTCAAATCCATACAAAGAGCCTATGGATACGGCCCCCGTGCTTATCCTTGAGAATAGGTTGCGATAGATGTCCTGCTTCATGGCGGGAGAATCCGCTCTATTAGATAGCCGTGCAAGGCCCCAATTGCTTGTATGCGGACTTGTGGTCCTGACCTGTGCGCTCCTTAACATGTTGAACGGTCTCACCGCAAAGCTGTATATCGCCATTTTTTATTCCTTTCGAGTGTTCTTTTGAATAACTATCGAACGCTTTAAAAAAAAATTTCACAAAATTATGATATTATTACCTTATGGAAAAGCATGATCTGATAGTAGTACTTGATTTCGGCGCCCAATACAGCATGCTTATCGCCCGGCGCGTCAGAGAATGCAATGTATATTCCGAACTCCTCCCCTACAACACTCCTCTTGAAGAATTAAAAAAACGTGACGTGAAAGGAATAATACTTTCCGGCGGTCCGGGAAGCGTTTATGAAAAAGACGCTCCAAAACTGGATCCCAGGATATGGGAAAGCGGGATACCTATACTTGGTATTTGCTACGGCATGCAGCTCATGGCCAAAGACCTTGGCGGGGATGTCAAAGGAGAAAAGACGCGCGAATACGGCAAGGCCCCGCTTGTAATAGACGACCACACGAACCTGTTCGCGGGATTGGGCAAAGAGCTCACTTCCTGGATGAGCCACGGAGATTCCGTCACAAAACTCCCTGAAGGCTTTAAAGTCCTTGCCCATACCGATACTACCAAAGTGGCCGCGATGGGAAGCAAAGAAAAAAGATTGTACGGCGTGCAGTTCCATCCGGAAGTCGTGCATACCGAGAACGGGACCGAGATAATAAAGAACTTTGTCTATATAGTATGTAATTGCGAAGCCACATGGACAACAAAGTCCTTTATCGAAAGGGCCATTGAAAAAGTAAGGGCTACCGTCGGAAAAGAAAAAATATTATTGGGGCTTTCGGGCGGGGTTGATTCGACCACGGTTGCGGTGCTTCTCCATAAAGCCGTCGGGGACCAGCTTACCTGCGTCTTTATTGACCAGGGATTCATGAGAAAGAACGAAGCGAAAAAAATAGTGGACATGTTCACAAAACATTTCAAGATAAACCTTATACATGTCGACGCTTCCGAAAAGTTCTTCGGAAAGCTTGCAGGGGTTACGGACCCTGAAAAAAAGAGGCATACCATAGGGAATGAATTCATATACACCTTTGAAGCGGAAGCTAAAAAACTAGGCAAGATCCCTTTTCTTGCGCAGGGCACTTTATATCCCGACGTCATAGAAAGCGCGGTAAAAGGACAGACCTCAAATTCCGCGGCAAGGATAAAAACGCATCACAATGTCGGAGGGCTTCCTGAAAAGATGAATTTCAAGCTTGTAGAACCTATAAGAAAGCTTTTTAAAGATGAGGTCCGCGCTATCGGAAGGGAAATGGGAATAGCCGAAGAGATAATAACGAGGCAGCCTTTCCCCGGACCAGGGCTCGCGATAAGGATCATCGGCGAAGTGACCCCGGAGAGGGTCAAGATCCTGCAGGATGTGGACGATATAGTCGTGTCAGAAGTGAAGAACGCCGGGTTCTACAAGAAAGTATGGCAGTCGTTCGCGGTACTGCTTCCGATAAGGACCGTTGGCGTCATGGGCGACAAGAGGACATATCTCAACACGATAGCGATACGCGCAGTCACCTCGAGCGATGCCATGACAGCCGACTGGGCCCGCCTACCCTATGATCTTCTTGAAAAGATATCAAGCCGCATAATAAACGAGACCCCTGAGATCAACCGCGTTGTGTACGATATTTCTTCAAAACCGCCGTCTACTATAGAGTGGGAATAAATCTTACCGTTTTCTGAACCTATCCGCCGCATCCTTATGCCTTTCCCAGGTCTCTGAAAAAGTATGTGTCCCATCGCCGTTTGAGACAAAATAGAAATATTTGGTCTTTGCGGGATGAAGCACCGCATATATGGAAGCTATTCCCGGGTTGCATATAGGGCCCGGCGGAAGGCCTTTGTACAGGTAAGTGTTATACGGAGAATCCACTTTCAGGTCGCTGAACTTCACTCTTTTTGTGGGACTACTCAAGACATATTTAACCGTAGGGTCCGCCCTGAGCGCTATGCCGTTCTTAAGCCTGTTCCAGAAGACGGAAGCTATTATGGGCCGTTCTCTTTCGTTCTCCGCCTCTTTTTCCACTATAGAGGCAAGAGTGATAACTTCATGGAGAGAATATTTTGTCCCGCTTGATACATATACCGGAAGCACTATCTCCGAGAACCTGTCGAGCATCATCTCGATCAGGTCTTCCTTCTTCATCTTTGACGAGACAAAATAAGTGTCCGGGAAGAGATATCCTTCAAGGGAATATATCGGCACCCCGGAGAGGAACGGATATTTCATGCGCAATTTTTCGTCTATGCCGTTATAGGACAGCGCCTCGATATCCCCGTCCTCTATGGAAACGCCTTTTTTCTTGAGGTTCTCGGCTATCCTGTATATGGAACTGCCTTCGGGAACGGTTATCTTTATATCTCCTGTTGAAACCCTTCCCTGCACGAGCTTCTCGGCTATCACGGCATTGCTCATGCTGGGGCTTAAGTAGTAGCTTCCTGCCTTAAGTTTTCTTGAAAGAGACAGAAGGTTCACATATATCTTGAACGACAGCCTGCTTTCGATGATATTGTTTGAATATAACGTATCGATTATCTGTGAAGCCGAAGAATGTTCAGGGATATCCACCCTGTAAAGCCTTGTGTCGATGCGGGATTTTGCAAGGAACGGTATGTCGGCAAAGATAACGGAGCATATCACTACGGCTATTGCTATGGACCTGAACGCTACAGGATACTTCTTGTAGGCCTTAAGGACGGTCTGCTTGTCCTTTTTAAGGCTTTCTTTTATAGGTTCATTAAACAGCTTTAGATAGTCCATCCATATATCCCTGTAATATGTAAGCCGCGGCCATCTTATCCACTACTTGTCTTTTCTTTTGTCCGGAAAGACCGCTTTCAGAAAGGTTTTTCATGACATGCGCGGTGGTCAGTCTCTCGTCATAAGTCTCGACCTTGACGCCATTTATAAAGCCCTCTATTTTTTTTACGAATGCCAATACGTCCTCTGCGGCAAGGGCGATATCCCCTTTTAAGTTCTTAGGTAGTCCTATTACGATAAGTTCCGATCCGTATCTTTCGACTATGTCTTTTATCTTTTGGAGGGAGTTTTTTGAGTTCTCTATCGTCTCGACGGGCTGAGCGGTTATCCCCAGAGGGTCTGAGACCGCGATGCCGATCCTTTTTTTGCCGTAATCTATTCCGATGATCCTTTTCATAGGTCAGCTCGATCTCAAGGATATGAGCTCTAAAGCTTTCTCAAATATCTTGTCTTTACTTGCCACTTCTTTTCCTCCGGCTTCCGCGCAATTATCCCTGCCGCCTCCCCTGCCTCCTACGACCGCCGCAAGCTCTTTTACGATGTTGCCGGCATGGAAACCTTTTTTGATCAGGTCCGCGGAGACGCCGCATATCACGGATACTTTGTCTTCAAATACGGAAGTGAATACGACTACGAAATTATTTTTTGCGACCAATTCTTCCAAAAGCCTTTTTATTGCCGTTGTCTTAAATGCCTTGAACTCATGGGAAATAAAGGATACACCTTTAACATCGACAGCTCCCGCGAGAAGAGGCTCTTTCATGGATAGTGCTTCCTTTTCATGGGACTTTTCGAGCTGTTTCTCCTGTTCCTTCTGTTCCTGCGCCAGTTTTATCTTTTCATCTTCGAGCTCTTTTTGTTTCAGGAACTCTTCGGCCGGCCTGCCGCTGACCGCCTCTATCCTTCTTGTTCCCTGGGCAATAGCGCCCTCTTTTATTATTTTGAAAAGCCCTATTTCAGCCGTATTGTTCACATGGGTGCCGCCGCAAAGTTCTTTGCTTATGCCTTCGATCACGACCATCCTGACCTTGTCGCCGTATTTTTCGCCGAAAAGGGCCATCGCGCCCATCTGCCTTGCTTCTTCAGGGGTGGTTATGATAGTCTTCACGTTTATTTTACTGCTTACTGCGTCGTTAACAATATCTTCCACTTTCTTCAGATCTTCATCCTTCAGCGCTTCAGCACTAGTAAAATCCATACGGAATTTATCGCTCCCTACGAAAGAACCTCTTTGCACGGCACTTTCCCCGACGACCTTATGGAGCGCGGCATGCAAAAGATGCGTGGAAGTATGATGCGCGGCGATCATATCCCTTATCTCTTTATTGACC
>JAKLHX010000042.1 GCA_022709925.1 Candidatus Margulisiibacteriota bacterium | reverse complement strand
TGCGTTGCCTATGTCTTCGCTGGCGAATATCACGAACCTTCTCGCGATAAATCTCGGATCTTCTCCTGCATAGACCATTTTTGCCAGCCAGTAAAGCGCGGCGTCCGGATCGGAACCCCTGAGGCTTTTTATAAAAGCGGAGATCGTGTCATAATGTCCGTCCCCGTCCTTGTCATATACCAGGGATCTTTTTTGTATGGATTCCTTGGCTGTCTCAATAGTGATATGTATTATGCCTTTTTTATCAGGCGGAGTGGTGAGCGCGCCAATTTCAAGAGAGTTCAACAGCCTTCTTGCATCGCCGTTGGAAGTGTTCGCCAGATAGTCTGCGGCTTCATCGTCTATCTTTATCTTGAGGTCCCCAAGGCCTTTTTCTCTATCAGAAAGCGCCCTCTTGATAAGGGACTTCAGGTCTTCAGCCTTCAGTGCTTTTAATTCGAATACCTGAGACCTTGATACGAGCGCCGGGATCACGGAAAAGAACGGGTTATGGGTCGTAGCGCCGATCAGGGTTATGGTCCCGTCCTCGACATCAGGCAGTAGAGCGTCCTGCTGGACCTTGTTGAACCTGTGGATCTCGTCGATGAACGCTATCGTCTTTTTGCCGTTCAAATCCCATCTGCTCTTTGCTTCGAAGATAAGTTTCCTTATTTCAGGTACTCCCGCAGTTACCGCGTTCATCTTCTCGAAGTGGGCGTTCGTTTCCTGTGATATGACATGCGCCAAGGCGGTCTTTCCGCATCCGGGAGGTCCGAATAGGATGACAGAGAACAATTTGTCAGACCTGATAGCTCTGGCCAGCAAGGAATCTTTGCCGGTTATATGTTCCTGCCCGATGAGGTCTTCCAGCTTTGTAGGCCTCATCCTGACGGGAAGAGGATATTCTTTTTTTCTTTCGAAGAGGTTCACTTGGTTTTTACTATGATCTTTTCTTCCGCGACCGTTATGCGGAAAGGGGCCGGTCCGTCGACAGTTTCTCCGTCGCAGACGGCTTTTACAGGGTCAGGGCTTTCTATCGTGATATTGCTTGCTCTGAAGGTTGTCATAGGATAGGACTTGTTGTGCCGGCCTTTTAATATGTTCGGCATGCTGTATAAGAACTTCATCTTTCCCATATTGTTGAGAACGCATATGTCGAGCATCCCGTCCTCTATATCGGCCGAAGGAACGATGCCGAAACCGTTGCCGAAATATTTTCCGTTAGCTATCTTTGTTATTAACGTCTTTGAATGCAGGTCCACGCCGTCCATCTTTATCAGCAGTTTAGGCGCTTTGAACTTTGAGAGGGTCTTGAACAGTTTCAGCATGTAGCTTCCTTTTTCCTGTAGCACAGGTATGCCGACCTCTCCGGTGTCCTGGGCTTCGGCGCTTAGCCCTATGCTGATCCCGTTAAGGAAATATTTTTCGTTCAATTTGCCGACATCTATGGCCCTGGCGTTATCCCCCAAAGCTGTTTCGAGGGCTTCCTGGATATTTTCCGGGTCTATTCCGAGCATCCTCGAGAAATTATTATTGGTGCCGGCAGGTATTATGGCGAGTTTGGAGCCGGATCCTATCATCCCGTTGACGATCTCGTTGACCGTCCCGTCGCCGCCTACGGCTATTATCAGATCAAATCCTTCATCTATGGATTTTTTTGCGAGGGACGTCGCGCCTTTCGGCCTGTATGTGGAGTCGAGGCTGTATTCTATCCCGAGGTCGCACAGGAATTGCTCTGTTTTAAAACCTATTTCGCGGGCCTTGCCGCCGCCTGCACGCGGGTTGACTATGATCTTGATGTTCATCCAGGGAAATTATATCACAATAAAAAAGCTCCGAGAATAACAGCACTCGGAGCTAAAGACCTCAAAACCCGTTATTTAGAAGAGGCCGCCCACCACCATATAAGGGCGATTATTATTATTGCTATTACTACCCACCAGATCCAGCTCATAAATCCCACCTCCCTTAAAGAAGTTGCTGATATTCTAGCATCGAGGATGATTTTGTCAATAGAGTTGATATAATGTATATGCGATGTACCTTTATGATTATCCGATGCCGAAAAAGACCGCACCAGGGAAAAAATGTCTGGTGCCGGCCGATTGGAAGGACGGGTACGGAAGACCGCGCGGGATAGAGCTAAAGAACGGCATTTATTATTTGCTTGACGCGACCACTTCAAAGAACGTGATACTCGTCTCTTCCGAAGACAGCCTCCATTTGAAAGAGCTCAGTTTTTTCCTTATATGGAGATACCAAAAGACCTACACAAGGGAATATTTCGAGAACCTCTACGGAAAGATGTTCCAGGGGATGCAGGATTTTTTAGACGGCAAGAGAGCCTCGCTCGAAGGATTGCCGGGGATATTCAATGCGATCCCTTTCGGCGATAAGCAGTACAAGTTCAAACAGAATTTTCATGTCAACCAGAGCGTCCCTTTCCAGATGAAAGGAGCTTCCCTTGCAATGGGGCTTTCAGTGGATAGGGTGCAGGGCCCGGCGGGAAATACAATAAAGAATCCAAAGGACCTTGAGAACGCATATAAAGAACTTAAGACCATATTCAACCAAGAGATCGATTACATGGCCCAAAACCCCGCATTCCAGTCAAAGCCGCAAACAGTAGTAGTGCCGAAGTTGTAGGCCTTGCTCCACACAGTATATAATATGGTATAATATTCTTGATTATGTGAATGTTGGAGCAATAAATGACGGTCAATAAAAACTGCATCATCCGTCTTTCCAAATATAAAAATGCTTTGGCAAAGCTCAAAGCCCTCGGTTTCGTGAAGGTGTTCTCCGATAATTTGGCCGACGCGGCAGGGGTCGCTTCGTCCCTTGTAAGAAAAGATTTCTCTATATTCGGCATCACCGGAAATAAAAAAGGCGGATATCTTGTTGATGAGCTCATAGAGAAGGTCAACGATATACTGGGGAAGAACGATATACAAAAGGTCGTTATCGCCGGAGCCGGGAATATCGGGTCCGCGCTTATGAAATATGCGGGATTCGAGAAAGAAGGATTGAAAGTATCTGCTGTGTTCGACAGCGACCCGTCAAAGACCGACAAGAACGGTCCGGTCCCCATACTTCCCATAGATTCCATGAAAGACTATATAAAGCAGAACAAGATAAGGATAGGGATAATCTGCGTTCCTGATGTATCGGCCTCCGGAGTTTTTGACATTATGGTATCTTCCGGGATCAAAGGGGTCCTCAATTTTGCGCCCGTCAGCCTGAAGACGCAGGAGGACATAATAGTAGAGAACGTGAACCTGGTAGGAGAGCTGGAGAGCCTTATATATTTTGTGAACGCCTCAAAAAAAATGAAATAAGCAGAAAGGATGCCGGCAATGGAAACTCTTGCTAAAGACAGGACGGACGAAATAATAAAAAAGTACGATTCTCTTCCCGGCAGCCTTCTCAGCATACTTGAAGAGATACAGACCTCCACCAAAGGCAAGTTCCTTCCGGAAGACGCTCTTGTGAGAGTGGGGGAAAAGACAGGAATCCCGCTTTCTCGGATATACAGCGTGGCCACGTTCTATTCTTTCTTCAATCTTGTCCCGCAGGGAAGGCATACTATAGTCGTCTGCAGAGGGACGGCATGCCATACCAGGAAATCAAAGGAACTTTTCGATCATCTTAAAAACCATCTGGATTTTTCCCATGTGAAAAGCGGAGGCAGCGAAAAAGAGCTTATGACCACGAGCGACGGCAACTTTACGATAAGGACCGTGGCTTGTTTCGGCCAATGCGCCCTTGCTCCTGTGGTAGAGATAGACGGGGTCATATACGGCCATATGACGGTCGAGAAGCTAAAGACGATGATCAAAAAAATATCAAAGGAAAAGGTAAAGAAATGAGAATATCAGATCTTAAAGACCTTGAAAAAATAAAACAGGCCGGGCTCAAAAAGATATTCCCCGGGAAACCGCGCATAACCGTAGGCATGGATACCTGCGGCATAGGTAACGGTGCCCAGGAGATAATGACGGAGCTTGAGAAAGCCTCAAAAAAGAACAAGATCCCGGTCTTTATCGAAAAGACCGGTTGTTTCGGGTTCTGCGCGGCCGAGCCGCTTGTGAATATCCATATCCCGGGACTTCCTTTGGTGATACTGAAAGAAGTAAAGGCAAAAGATGCCGACAGGATAATAAAAGCGATAAAGAAAAAAGACCTTTCCAGATTGAATGTGCTTTGCAAAATAAGTTCATGGGACCATATTACGGGAGAAGTGAAATACGGCTCGGGTCTTGATGATATCCCGGAATGGAGCGAGATAGATTTTTTCAAATACCAGAAAAAGATAGTATTGCGCGACAGCGGATTGATAAATCCCGAGGACATCGAGGAATATATCGCTGTCGGGGGATATTTCCCGCTTTATAAGGCCCTAAAAAACATATCTCCCGAGAACGTGATCGAAGAAGTGAAAAAATCCAAGCTCAGAGGCCGCGGCGGCGCAGGGTTCCCGACGGCGGTCAAATGGTCGCTGATGCGCCAGGAAAAGTCCGATGATAAATATGTCGTGTGCAATGCCGATGAGGGCGATCCCGGCGCCTACATGAACAGGAATGAAATAGAAAGCGACCCCCATATGCTGATAGAAGGCATGGTTATCGCCGCTTATGCGATGGGCGCCGACAAAGGCGTTATATATGTAAGGGCGGAATATCCTCTGGCGGTACAAAGGCTTGTCAATGCGATAGCCCAGGCCAGGGACTGCGGGATACTAGGGAATAACATCTTCGGTTCTAAATTCAGTTTTGACATAAACCTTGTAGAAGGGGCCGGCGCTTTTGTGTGCGGCGAAGAAACGGCACTTATAGCCTCTATCGAGGGGTATGCCGGCCGTCCGACACCTAGGCCTCCGTTCCCGGCGCAGAAAGGTATATCCGGAAAGCCGACCAATATAAACAATGTGGAAACTTACTGCAATATCCCCGCGATAATATCAAAAGGCGCGGACTGGTTCATGGAGACCGGGACAAAGAACAGTCCCGGAACAAAAGTTTTTTCTCTCGTCGGCAAGATAAAGAACACCGGGCTTGTAGAGATGCCTCTGGGACAGCCGCTCCAGACCGTGGTATACAACATAGGCGGCGGTACCGGAACAAAGAAAAAAATAAAAGCGGTCCAGACAGGTGGGCCTTCGGGAGGTTGCATCCCGACGCATTTGTTCAATACGCCATTGGACTACGAATCATTGAACTCTCTGGGTACGATAATGGGGTCCGGCGGCATTGTGGTCATGGACGATGATAATTGCATGGTAGATGTGGCAAAATATTTTACTGAATTCACGAACCACGATTCCTGCGGAAAATGTACCCCGTGCAGGGAAGGCCTGTACCATCAGCTGAAGATACTTGAAAAGGTGTGT
Organism: Candidatus Margulisiibacteriota bacterium; assembly: GCA_022709925.1. Lineage (GTDB taxonomy): Bacteria > Margulisbacteria > WOR-1 > JAKLHX01 > JAKLHX01 > JAKLHX01. The sequence goes on along the minus strand of JAKLHX010000042.1, from coordinate 2,763 downwards.
TCGGGAAAAGCCGTCGACAGGGATATCAGCCTGTTAAAAGACCTGGGTAGCGTGATAGCCGATACCGCCTTATGCGGATTGGGGCAGACCGCTCCGAACCCGGTCATGACCACATTAAAATATTTTCCCATGGAATATGAATATCATATAAAGGGTCAGAGATGCCCGTCCGGGGTTTGTCTTGACCTGTTGATCTCTCCGTGCGAGAACAGTTGTCCGCTGCATATAAACATCCCGGGATATATCGAGCTTTTCAGGGAGGGCAGAATGCAGGAATCATTTGAGCTGATACTTCAAGAGAATTTTCTGCCTTCCACTACGGGAAGGATATGCCATTTCCACTGCAAGATGAGATGCCGCAGAGAAGACATAGACAAGCCGGTGGCGCAGGGCGAGCTCCACAGATATATTGCTGATAAGGTGTATGAAAAAGGTTTTGAGAAAAACATATACGCCGAGATATTGAAGAGAAGATCAAAGCCTACCGGCAAGAAGATCGCAGTTGTAGGCGCTGGACCTGCCGGACTTACCGCTTCTTATTACCTTTCAAGGTTGGGGCATGATGTCACGGTGTTTGACGCGAAACAAAAAGCCGGAGGCATTCTGCGCTACGGCATCCCTGCATACAGGCTCCCGAAGGACATAATGGACAAAGAGCTCGGGATCCTTAAAAAACTAGGGGTGAAGTTCAAATTCGGGAATAATATAGATGCCGAAAAGATGAGAGGACTTGTAGATTCTTTTGATGCCGTCTTTACCGCTACCGGCGCATATAAAGAAGTGCCTTTTGAGATAAAAGGCAGCGGCCTCTCGGGTGTCTGGTCCGGTGTTGACTTCCTCGATAAGATCGCTACCGGTTCAAAGGTCAAGATAGGCAAGAATGTCGTTATCATAGGGGCCGGAAATGTCGCGATAGATGCTTGTCGAAGCGCTCACAGGCTCGGCGCGAAAGTTACGATCTTGTACCGCAGAGGCAAAGATGATATGCCCGCGAACGCCCAGGAAATAGCCGAGGCCTATAACGAAGGCATTAACTTCATTTTTTATGCCGCTCCGGAAGAGATAGTCGGGGACGAAAAAGGGAATGTCTCTAAAATAACCGCCAGGAAGATGGCGCAGGGCGATTTTGATATCTCGGGCAGGAGAAAACCGGTACCCACGGACGAGATGATCGAGGTCCCTTGCGATACGGTAATGTTCGCTATCGGTGAAAAAGTAGATGCAGGGTATCTTAAAGGTACGGGGGTCACATTGAACAAGGACGGGACCGCTAAAGCCGATGTCTTTACATTTGTTACCGATAATCCAAAGATATTTGCGGGAGGCGATCTGGTGACAGGGCCGGGTACAGCTGTCGAAGCTATGGGGCAGGGCAAGGCCGCCGCGAAGAACATCGACAAATTCCTTACCGGATCGGACAGATGGGATTCCCTTTACAAAAAGATCGATTACAAGAATATCGCGGATGTCTCTGCTTACGGCGGGAAGCCTCAGTCGGACAGAAAGATCCCCGTCGCGGCGAGGAAGAACAACTTTCAGGAAGTGTCAAAAGGGTTCGATGCCAAGCAGGCGCAGTGCGAGTCTTTAAGGTGCCTGCGCTGCGATATTAAATAGGGGGAAACCATAATGGAAACATCGATAGCAAAGATAAAGATAGACAACAAGGATTACAAGGTCCCGGAAGGCATTACGGTCCTGGAAGCCTGCCGCAGCCTGAACATAGAGATCCCCACGCTTTGTTATATGAAAGATATAAGCAATGTAGCATCCTGTTCCCTTTGTCTTGTGGAAGTTGTAGGGGCAAGGAACCTCTCAAGGAGCTGTGTCACCAAAGTTAAGGACGGTATGAAGATATTCACCAACAACCAGAGAGTAAGGCACGCGCGCCTTACTAATATGGAGCTGCTTTTGGCGAGCCATCCGGCGCAGTGCCTTACCTGCGACCGGAACCAGGACTGTGACCTGCGACGCCTTGCCTATGATATGGGCATACGGGATATAAGGTTCGACAAAGTTACGGAGCACAAGTTCGATAAGGACATAACATCACCTTCAATAGTTAGAGATCCTGATAAGTGCATTCTTTGCAGGCGTTGCGTGGAAGTATGCGCCAAAGTGCAGAACGTACATGCTATCGAGGTCGTGAACCGCGGCAAACAGAGCAGGGTATCTACGTTCTTTGAAGAAGGGCTCGGTAAAGTGGACTGCGTCAACTGCGGCCAGTGCATAATGGTATGTCCAACGGGAGCCATAGTAGAGAAAGACAGCACAAAAGAGGTCTGGAAAGCCCTTCACGACCCGGAAAAGACAGTCCTGGTGGAAGTTGCCCCTGCGGTCCGTGCCGCGCTCGGAGAAGAGTTCGGGTTTGCTCCAGGCACTCTTGTTACCGGAAAGATCCCGACAGCGCTCAGGAATCTGGGGTTCTCAAAAGTATTTGATACGCAGTTCTCGGCCGACCTTACGATAATGGAGGAAGGTTTTGAGCTTATAAAGAGGATAAAGGACGGAGGGCCGCTGCCGCTGATAACGTCGTGCTCTCCGGGATGGATAAAGTTCGCCGAACATTTTTTCCCGGAAGTCTTTAAGAATATTTCGACGTGCAAATCGCCTCAGCAGATGTTCGGGGCCATCGCCAAGACCTATTATGCGGAGAAAGCGAAGCTTGATCCTAAGAACATAGTCGTGGTCTCCGTCATGCCGTGCACCGCCAAGAAATTCGAGGCAAAAAGACCTGAAATGGACAGCGCTGCCGCTTACTGGAAG